>QIFJ01000060.1 GCA_003229755.1 Pseudomonadota bacterium | reverse complement strand
ACCTTGCGATCGAACTTTCTTTTTACTTTGCCACGGACAGCCGAAATGAGTTTTTCGGCCCCTTTTTCACCACATTTTGGGCACTGAAGCTCCGATCCGTCATCACTGATGCTTGTGATCTCTTCAAATTCGTGGCTGCATTTCGTGCAGCGGAACTCGTACAGCGGCATAATATCTCTCCTCCTACTCTACAAGATATTTGTAGGCATATATGGCAGCTGTCACACCATCTCCCACAGCCGATGCGACCTGGCGGACCGATTCGGCTCTCACATCACCTATGGCAAATAACCCCGGCACTGAAGAGCTCATGGTCAGGTCGGTCTTGATATAACCCCCCTCGTTTTTCTCAACCATATCCTCCAGAAAGGATGACTGTGGGGTGATTCCAACATATATGAATACTCCGGCAGCGGCAAGTTTCCTTGTCTGTCCCGTCTTCACATTCTCAAGGAGTAATCCGGTTACCTCATCTTCGCCCAGGATCTCTTTCAGTACGGTGTTCCATTCAAAGACTATTTTTTCGTTGGCAAAAGCCCTCTCCCGGGAAATGGGAGTGGCGCGAAGCTCATCCCTGCGGTGAATAACGTGTATCCTGTCCGCGAACCTTGTTAGAAAGAGGGCTTCCTCTATGGCTGAATCACCGCCGCCCACCACCGCTACTGTCCGTTCCCTGTACAGGGCTCCATCACAGGTTGCGCAGTAAGATACTCCCCTGCCCGCGAGCCTCTCCTCGCCGGGAACACCAAGCTTGTCAGGATCAGCGCCTGTGGAGACTATTACGGCACGGGAACGCACCGTTCCTTCAATGGTATCAATATCGAAGATGTTCCCTTCTTTCACAACGCCTCTGACTTCAGCAGTCTGGATCTGGAGGCCGTAGAGGTCGGTCTGCTTTTTCATAAGATCAGCCAGCTCAAACCCGGCGATACCTTCGGGGAAACCTGGATAGTTCTCAATGAAGAATGTTGTGAGCATCTGGCCTCCGTATGCAGCTTTTTCAAGCAGCAGGGTATCCATCCTTGCCCTGGAAGCATACAGGCCCGCTGCAAGTCCACCTGGACCTCCACCGATGATCACAAGGTCGTGCGCTTTTTTTTCTGTCATTCAGTTTTCTCCATTCCGGGGTTAACCGGAGAGACCTGCTTTCCTGTGTTCCTGCAGGATACAGCGATCCATGATCACTTCCATACCGGCATCTTTGCAGATGCGCTGGGCGTCATGGTTTATTATCTTCTCCTGGAGCCAGAGTACCTTCGCGCCTATGGCGACGGCTTCTTCTGCTATGGGAAGGACCGTTTCGGAGCGGCGAAAGACATCAACGATCTGAACCGGAAACGGGATATCTTTGAGCGTAGGGTATACTTTTTCACCGAGGATCTCATCAGCACCAGGCCGTACAGGAACAATTCGATATCCCTGATCCTGCATATACCGGGAAACCCTATAGCTGGGCCGACCAGGATTTGTAGACAATCCCACAACAGCGATAGTTCTGAACTCTTTTAGTATCTCGGGTATAGTCATTTCATCACTTCCTTGAATTCACTAATTTATGATATACTAATAACACCATATCACATTTTGTCAAGCAAGGTGGCTATTATGGGGATCAAGCTAACAGTCCTTTCGGAAAACAGCGTTCTCGTACCAGAGAAACTCATTGGTGAACACGGCTTTTGCGCCCTTATCGAAAAGGGAAAGGAAAAGGTGCTGTTCGACACCGGCCAGGGGTTCGCCCTCACGCACAATGCCGATGCCCTCGGTATCGATCTGGCCGATATAAAGAAGGTCGTCCTCAGCCATGGTCACAGGGATCACACCGGTGGCCTGGCTCAGTTTCTGGGATCCGGCGGTCCGAATGATGTCCATGCCCACCCTGGCATTTTCGTTTCAAGGTACCGGAAATTAAATGACGGTTCGAAGCTTCAGATCGGTATTCCTTTCACCAGATCCCGTCTTGAGAGTCTGGGCGCGCGCTTTCACCTTGAGGAAGGTCCGCAGGAGGTGGTAGAAGGTTTTTACACAACGGGTGTGGTTGAAAGGGAGACGCCGTTTGAAAAGGGTGATACGGCGTTGTTTCTCTCACCTGAGGATGGTGGGGGGATCGACATCCATATTGACGACCTCTCATTGGTGGTGGAGGGGAAGGATGGCCTTGTCGTCCTGTTGGGCTGTGCCCACGCAGGGATGGTGAATATCCTCAGGCACGTTCAGAAAATGTTTCCGGAAAAGGAAATAAAGTCAGTTCTCGGCGGAACCCACCTGGGTTTCTCTTCAGAGGAGCAGTTGGTGGGGACTATCGAGGCCATTGTGGATATGGGTATCGAGAAGGTCGGCGTTAGCCACTGTACTGGACTTGTTGGGGCGGCTCGGTTGATGGGGGCTTTGGGAGATGGCTTTTTTTTCGCGGGCGTAGGTACGGTAGTGGAATTTTAATTTTATGCGGCTGTAAAAAGGGCTCATCTGCTTCGTTATCGCCCTTCAGAAATCCTCGACGTATGTGCCATATGCCTACATTGCACTGTTAATGGGGCCGGGCTTTTGGGTGCAATCACTCGGCTGCGCAACCCCCTTTGAGCTTCGCTTCGTGATTCACCAAAACCCCGGCCTTCTGAGTACATATACCGATACCCCGATTTGCGATTATTCAAATGAAAAAAGGACCCGTTAAGGTCCTCTTTTTTTGCCACAACACTTACTCATCAAGGCTCACAAGAAGGGTGGCAACCTTATGGTTGCAGTTCCAGGTTCCAAGTTCCATGTTCCAGAAGAAAACTACATACATATTTCATTATATATTTCCGTCCGGAGGCCTAGGCCAGAGGTCTGAGAAGGGGCCAGATACGAGGCGCGACCAGAGACGCACGCCGGAAGCGTATATGTAATACGTTGAGGGCTTGCGCCGCGGGAGAACAAAGTAGATGGCTTCTTATCAGGACTCTGGGCAGGCTCTACGGCAGAACTACCCGCCGAAGACGACGGTTTTACCATTATGTATCAAAACCCTATTTTCCACATGCATTGCGACGGCCCTGGCAAGTACCATCTTCTCGATATCCTCACCCTTTCTCCTCAGGGTGATCACATTATCCCGATGTGTCACCGGTACAATGTCCTGGAAGATGATGGGCCCTTCATCCAGTTCCTCGGTGATGTAGTGGCTTGTAGCTCCTATGATCTTGACCCCTCTGTGGAAGGCCTGCCTATAAGGATCTGCTCCCGCGAAAGCGGGGAGGAAGGAATGGTGAATATTGATTATGGAATTCCGGTAGGCGTTGACGAACTTGGGGGAGAGGATCTGCATGTAGCGGGCGAGGACAACTGTATCTATACCCTCTTTCCTGAGTAAGGACATTACCTCCTCTTCCTGTTTGGGCTTGGTTTCCTTGGTGACGGGAAGATGAAAGTAGGGAATATTGTAGTACCCGGCTATATCTCTCTGATCGTCATGATTGCTGATGATAGCCGGTATGTCCACGATCAGCTGACCGCTCCTCCACCTGTAAAGCAAGTCCAGAAGGCAGTGCCCCTGCTTGGATACCATAATAGCCAGGCGCTTTTTTCTGTCGGAGAAGAAAAGGCGGTGGGCCATCTGCAGTCTCCAGCAAACTTCGCCGAATTTGTCGTCTATTTCCTCACGGGGAACGACGAATCCGTCAAGGTCCCAGCGGATCCTCATGAAGAACATATCCTCTACGGGATCGGTGTGCTGATCAAGGTAAACGATATTGCCACTGTGATCGAAGATCCAGTTGGTGATCGTGGCGATAATACCCTTCGTGTCCTTACCCTGTACCAGTGCGGTTACGGTTGGTGATTCATCAGGCATGTGTTTGGCCCCTTTTCAATTATTCCTTCCAAGGTGGGTATCTGTAAAATATTGTATTCTATGAATAATTTTGAAAAGGTCAACAGCTAAAAAACCCCCACTGTTCGAAACTGAAGATCAGAAATTGGAAATTAGGCATTGGATTTTGGAAATTTGAGCATTGGAAATTAGAGTGAGATGATCCAAAACCCCAAATCCAAGATCCAAGATCTACGTTGGACCTTGGACAATATTTGGACCCAGAGCCCCTGGCCTAGAGCCTATAGCCTGTTTTTGCCATCACGCCTCACGCTTCACGAAAATCTTGGAACTTGGAATTTGGAACCTGGAACTCCGGCTGAAGGCCGGCGCGGGTAGATGACAATATAGTACTTATCTTGTAGAATATTGACACCCATTATGGGAGCCAGGCTGTCATGGTGGTCACTGGTTTGCCGGATCGAGCGGGCGGTATAGCTCACCGGAAGTCATTGATGATTACCATCGCGTCCGAGCGTGGGCACTCGGACCAACGGCTTGCGCAGCAAGACTTTGATCCGTGAGGAGAGTGAAAACGACGCTTTTCACTCTCCGCGGAGCAAAAAGCCGCTCACGGACTTTTTGCGACAAATAACAACTATTTGTGAGGAGAGTTAAAATGACACTTTTCGCTTTCCGCGGAGCAAAAGCCATGGATGGACTTTTTACGACCCTGTCAAAATTGAGTTAAAGGACAGGCGATGGCATCGGATAAGGAAAAAAGGGTTCACAAGCGCGCCTGCGTGAGGGTGGAGGTTACCTTCAAGACAGGCAAGCAGTTGCTAACCAGCTACATGAAGAACGTGAGCCGCGGTGGGATCTTCATTAAAACAGATAAACCCCTGCCCCTGAATACGGAAGTTGAACTGAACTTCAGGCTCCCGAACTCGTATAGACTTTTCAAGACTAAGGGCCTGGTCGTCTGGGTCTCGCCACCTGGAGGCAAGAAGCAGCCCGGAATAGGAGTTCAGTTCCGTGAGATGTCCGAAGAAGACGCTGCCTACCTGGAAAAGGTGATAGAAAAACTTACTGAAAAAGAATCAGAATAGCCGTTAGTTAAGTTATAAGTTATTGGGTTTACTAGAAACCAGAAACTAGAAACCAGAAACTATGTTAACAGCACGTCTCCCCATCATGTGCTGTTTTTATCTTCAAAACATCTTCCCTTATTATTGTAACAAGACATCCTGTGCCCTTGGTAACGCTGATGGCACCGTCGTGGCAATTCAGCTGGCATGCGCCGCACTCGATGCAGCGCTCGGGAGAAACTAACGTGGCTTTCTCTCCCTGGATCCGCCATACCCCGTGGGGACAGACCTTCAGGCACATGCTGCAGCCAGTGCATATTTCCTCTGCGATGGAGATCATTT
Organism: Pseudomonadota bacterium; assembly: GCA_003229755.1. Classification (GTDB taxonomy): domain Bacteria; phylum BMS3Abin14; class BMS3Abin14; order BMS3Abin14; family BMS3Abin14; genus SZUA-178. The sequence goes on along the minus strand of QIFJ01000060.1, from coordinate 5,063 downwards.
ATAATATTTGTCGTAAAAAGTCCGTGAGCGGCTTTTTACTGAAATCCGGCACAACCAAATGCTAAACAGGCCGGGGTTTTGGTGAATCACGAAGCGAAGCTAAAAGGGGGTTGCGCAGCCGAGTGATCACACCCAAAAGCCCGGCCTCATGATTACACAGTACAATATTCCACTATCTATGCAAGTCGTCGATCCGGGCGCCCCCTAATGGGCGCGTTGATGACTTTTTCAAGTCATCAACTATAAACCGCTGTTACTATAAATGCTATCAGAGCCGCCACGTAAAGCAAGACATTAGCCGGCAGAAAACGAGCTATTTCCTTTCGCACGGCTGAATAGTTGCTTACTGCTGAATTACCGGTATAGGCGAGCCCTGAAAAAAGTCCTGTGGCGAAGATGAATAGTACTGTCATGGGAATGTCCGCCCACTGGACGGCATTCACGAACACGCCTGGAACAAGCAACAACGAGATAAATACTCCCAGCCACAGACCTTTGGCAGCGAAACGATCTCCCGGGATGTAGGGAAACAGGAGGGGATACATAGTGGCGACGAGAGCCGTTATGGCGAGGATATTCCATGGTACAGCAAATCCGAAAAAGATCTGAAGGCCGAGCAGGACCAGAAAGAGGGCAAGGCAGTAGCCCAGGAATTGGCCGAGCCCCGGCAGCCAGGTAAACAGCCTCGACTGGAAACCGAAGTGTACGATGTCATTATTATCCCTGTATGGTGGGTTGGCGAGGTACTCAGGCAGGTCCTTCGCGTAAAGAGGTCCTATAACAGGGCGCACATAAGCCTGCCGAAGCATCATTAAATCCACACCCGAAAGGGAAAACTTGGGCAGTATCAGAGTCAGTCGCCGGTCTTTACTGAGAAGCAGTTCCTGGTAGCGGACCAGCTGTCTGAAGATCTCCAGGTTTGAAAAACGCCCCTTGCTGGCCGAACACCAGACATTGATCCCGTCCGTATCAATTACAAGGAGGCGGGCGTTAAATACGCGGACCCTGCGGACAAGGACGAGAACTGTCAGCAGGTAGTTGGAGGTTACAAGGAGGGGCTTTTCGGGATCGTATCTGTCGCCGGTGTAGTACAAACCCGGTGCAACGGCATATGTCCTTTTGTAGCCGTCGAACCAGCAGATGAGCGCTTTAATGTAATGGAGAAGCTTTAATCTCAGGGCACGGGGTTCGGTGGAATCACCGGGCCATGGGGTGTCGGATCGATAATATGTCGTGCGCAGCAAGGCAAGAATCAGCATTATCGTGCCTGCTGCCATGAGCCAGCCGGCGACAGAAGCTGTTCCCGTGTAGCCGTACCATTTACCGGCGCCCCCGGCGATGATAAAACCGCTGCCTCCGAGTATGAGGAATAGGTAATTCATTGTCCGGTTCCCTGGTTCGAAGTGTCTGAACTTTCTTTATCACAGCCATTGTCACCGTTCAATGTATGATATAAACGCGACCAACGACCAAGGACCAAAGACCAACGTCAGGATACGCAACTTGGTACATCCATTACCATATTATTTGGCATTGGTCATTGGTCATTGGTCTTTGGTCACGATCTCTTTCACCTCACACTTCAATATTACACCTTTATATGTTAACTTTTCGTTTTTGATGCAACGGCCTTACTAAAGGAGGACTCCATTGAAGATCACACCTGAAATGGTGAAGCATGTAGCCGAACTGGCCCGCCTGGAACTCGCTGGAAAGGACAGGCGGAAAATGGATAAGCAGATGACGAATATACTTGAATATGTCAGCCTGCTGGACGAACTTGACACCACTGGCGTTCCCCCAACTTCCCATGTGATCGAGGTGGAAAACGTCTTCCGGGAGGATGAGGTGAAACCGTCCCTTCCTGTTGGAAAGGGCCTGGCCAACGCTCCGGAAAGTGTGGGAACAGCCTTCAAGGTTCCAAAAATTATCGATGGGTGAGTGCAGGAACCAAACCCCGGGCCCTCAGATCGCCGGAGCAGGATGAACAGATGAAACTTTACCAGGAGACGATCCACTCACTCCACGACAAATTAAAAGCAGGAGATATCACCTCCCGCCAGATAACCGAGAGTGTCCTGGAGCGTATCGACGCGGTAGACGAAAAGGTGCGCGCCTTCATCACCAGGATGGATGAACTTGCCCTTCAGATGGCCGATGCTGCGGACGAGCGCTTCAGGAAGGGCGAATCTCTGGGGTCTCTTGACGGGATACCCGTAGCGCTCAAGGATATATTCCTTACCGAGGGGATTCTTACAACCTGCGGGTCGAGGATCCTTGAGAACTTCGTTGCGCCCTACGATGGGACTGCCGTATCGCAGCTAAAAATGGAGGGTGCGGTTTTTGTCGGTAAGACGAACATGGATGAGTTCGCCATGGGGTCCTCTACAGAGAATTCAGGTTTCTTTCCCACCCACAATCCGTGGGATCTTGAAAGAGTTCCCGGTGGGTCATCCGGTGGATCAGCAGCTACTGTGGCGGCAGGCGAGGCCATCTTCGCCCTGGGCACCGATACGGGAGGGTCGATCAGACAACCGGCATCTCACTGCGGCGTAGTGGGGATCAAGCCTACATACGGCCGTGTGAGCCGCTATGGTGTTATTGCCTTTGCATCATCCCTGGATCAGGTAGGGCCCATCACCAGGGATGTTATGGACGGCGCCATTCTCCTCAAGGCAATATCCGGACACGATCCTGCCGACTCCACATCCGCTAACGTCCCGGTGCCGGATTATCCCTCCCTTCTCACCGGAGATGTGGAAGGGATGAAAGCGGGCCTGCCCGCCGAGTATTTCGAGGAAGGGCTTGATCCGCAGGTGGAGGAGATTGTCAGGAAGGCTGTAGCCGATCTTGAGAAGAGGGGTATGGAGATAGTGCCTGTTTCTTTGCCCAGCACAAAATATGCCGTTGCCACCTATTATATTATCGCTCCGGCAGAAGCCTCATCCAATCTTGCCAGGTACGATGGAGTCCGTTTCGGCGTGAGATACCCTGATGCAAAGGGCCTGACTGAGATGTACAAAAAAACCAGGAGTCGGGGATTTGGTCCGGAAGTTCAGCGCCGGATTATGCTGGGTACATTCGCCCTGTCAGCCGGATACTACGATGCCTATTACGGAAAGGCACAACGGGTCAGGACGATCATACGCCGGGAGTTTGACGAGGCCTTTACAAAGGCTGATGTCATTCTTTCCCCCACGGCTCCTACACCGGCATTCCCCCTTGGCGAAAAAGTGGACGATCCCCTGCAGATGTACCTTACGGATATCTGTACCATACCGGTGAACATTGCGGGAGTAGCAGCAATGTCTGTTCCATGCGGTCTTACCAGTAGCGGCTTGCCGGTGGGCCTGCATGTGATATCATCGCCCTTTACCGAGGATCTGATGCTTAACGTTGCCTACGCCTACGAGCAGGAGAGAGGGGAGTTCCCCCGTTGTCCTTTGTAGGAAGAGGGGCAAGTCGAAAAATGAACGGGTCCCGGCAAAAGCGCCTTCGCCTTCGCAACCCCCTTGAGCTTCGCTTCAGGGTCTTTTGCCGGAACCCTGGATGGATTAAATATAAAAAGACGGGGTTTTGGTGGATCACGAAGCGGAGCTAGCCTTACGCGCAGGCGAGTGATCACACCCAAAAACCCGTCCTTAGCTATGGTTTCTGGACCCAAGTGACAATTAAAGGAAAACCATGGAATACGAACCAGTAATCGGCCTTGAAGTTCACGCGCAGCTGAAGACAGGCAGCAAGATCTTCTGCGGCTGCAGCACTGAGTTCGGGAAGGACCCGAACGTGAATACCTGCCCTGTGTGTCTGGGCCTGCCAGGAGTGCTTCCTGTGCTGAACCGGAAGGTAGTTGAGTACACGATCATGATGGGTCTTGCCACCCACTGTCGTATTGCGCAAAAGAGCATCTTCGCCCGCAAGAACTACTTCTATCCTGACCTGCCCAAAGGATACCAGATCAGCCAGTACGAGGAACCGCTCTGCGCGGACGGCTGGATAGAGATAAGATCGAGTGGTTCTTCGAAAAAGATCGGTATCACCAGGATCCATATGGAGGAGGATGCGGGCAAACTGGTGCATGAGGGGGCCTTTGACGCTTCAAAGGCAAGTTATGTGGACCTCAACAGGGCATGTGTGCCCCTCATAGAGATAGTCAGCGAACCTGATTTAAGGTCACCGGAAGATGCCAGGGAGTATATGCAGACCTTAAGAGATATCCTGGTATACCTGGATATCTGTGACGGCAATATGGAAGAGGGGTCGCTGCGCTGTGACGCCAATGTGTCTGTGATGCCCAGGGGTTCCGATATCTTCGGTACGAGGGCCGAGATCAAGAACATGAACTCCTTCAGGTTCCTTCAGAAGGCCCTTGAGTACGAGATCCAAAGACAGATCGACATTCTGGAGAGCGGCGGTGAGGTAGTTCTGGAGACGCGCCTCTTTGATTCTGACAGGGGCGTTACCTCTTCAATGAGAGGTAAGGAGGAGGCACACGATTACAGGTATTTTCCCGAACCCGATCTCGTACCTCTCAGGGTGGATCAGGAGTGGATCGATGAGCTTTCGGGGAGGCTTCCTGATCTGAGGGATGCGCTGATAGACCGATACGTTACGGATATGGGTCTGCCGGAGTACGATGCCGAGGTCCTGACGTCAGACCGGCTTGTTGCGGATTTTTTTGAAGCGGTTGTAAGCAAGGGCACGAAACCAAAATCTGCCAGCAACTGGGTAATGGGAGAGTTCATGCGCCTGGCCAAGGACAGGGGAACGGACTCGGCCAGGATCTCTCCGGAACAGCTCGCAAGGATAATCTCACTGGTGGAAGAGGCCACTATTTCGAGTTCCGCGGCCAAAAAGGTTTTCGAGGAGGTTTTTGCGACCGGTAGAGATCCGGACGATGTCGTTAAGGAAAAGGGACTTGCTCAGGTATCGGATGAGGATGCTATCCGGGCAGAGGTAAAGAACATCTTGAAAAACCATCCTGACGAGGTCGCCCAGTTCAGGGGAGGCAAGGAAAAAGTCCTGGGCTTTTTCGTCGGGCAGGTCATGAAGGCTACAAAGGG
>QIFJ01000161.1 GCA_003229755.1 Pseudomonadota bacterium | reverse complement strand
TCACCGTCCACAACCCCTTCATCTCCCCAATCAATGCCGGTAAAGGCGGGAAGGACTGCCTTCAGGGAAGCGGTTCCATCCTGTTTTGGGTGGTAGACGGTAAAATTCTTGAATGGGTCCAATAGATCTACGATCCTGGGCTCAACACCATCAAACCAGTCGGAATATTGAGGATATGCCTCCGCCGATTGTCTTAAGCACTTCACTTCGAAGCTTGAGTTATAGGCCACGATGGACCCAGTCGGACCAATAAGATCCGATAACCTCTCCAGTATCTCAGGCCTCGGATCATCCGTTCCTTCCGGCAAATACGAGTAATGCACTGGCTCAGACTCCGGTGATTCAACTACATGAAGGGAAAACTGGAAGGGAACCTGCTGATACGGCCTGGTCCCGTCAAAGACTGGCACTGCCGGCCAGAGAGTCTCAAAATCCAGGAAGTGCAGCGGATACTCCAGAGAATCCAGAAATCTTCGTGCCGCTCCAGCCTCAAAGTGGATCTCTCCTGATTTTACCGCGTCAACCTGGATCTGCTGTTTGCTGTTCAGCCTGAAGCCATCCGGAATGTCACTAATGTCCTGTATCCCGCGGTCCAGCAGCTCAAACCTGGTTTTTACCCGGCCGGAAAGTGTCGTTACATCGTGATCGGGGAGAAAATCAAAACAAACAGGGATCAGGTCGCAGTCATACGGCTCATAACAGTGAACACCAATCGGAACATCCGGACACTTTTTAGATCGAATTACCTCCAGCATCCTGTCAAGCTCACCATCGACCTGGTCAATGAAAGCATCCACCCTCTCGGTAATATCAACACTGACAAAGAGTCCTCCCGGGTCCAGATCGCCCTGCCGTACATACTGGTTGTTGATGTGCACCAGGAAGCAGCGGCGAAGCTTGAGGCCGGCTCCCTCCAGGATGTATTTCTGGATGGCGACGTCAGGAATGTATATGTCCTTAACGCTTGTCGCGCTTTTGACCTCAAAAAGATCCCAGGCGCCACCCTCCACTGGATTCAGGATATCCATTAACGCATAAGCGTTCTTATAGACAAAGCCCGGTTCATATAGAGGACGCTTTTCCTTAACAGCCTCCAGCGTCGCGGGGACTAAAACCTCAGCGTAGTGGCTGCCGGTCTTAACCATGATCCCATTGGGGAACAATCGGGTAGCAAGTTCACCAACAATATGCCCCTGGTCGAACTTCGCCTGTGTGGCGGCATCTATGGGCGGGAAAATATCCTTGTCGTTGTATTGACACCACAGGAGCTTGTCGCATTTCAGCCCCGAGAGGTATCTACCCTTTGAAATGAGAATTGGTGTCAGAGTATGCATTATGACCTTTGAGAATTGGTGTCAGAGTATGCATTATGACCTTTTGACGAATATACGTCAAAATGCATACTCTGACACCCTGATTTATGATACTTTTTTTGGTATGAGGGCTAAGGACAGCATCCTGGATCGGCCCACCCGGCCAACAAAGCAGAATCCGGAAGAGCGGGAGACACGGCTGCTTCCCCTCGATTTCACCGGTACTGCAGGAGAATTCTTCCGTATATGGATTGTCAACATTACCCTGACAATCCTGACCCTGGGAATATATGGGGCATGGGCCAAGGTGCGTACCCGGCGGTACTTTCACGTCAACACCCTGCTGGACGGTCAGGCCTTTGATTATCTGGCCAGACCCGGCACCATTCTCAAAGGACACCTGATCGTAGCCGGAGCGATCCTGCTGATCAATTTCTCAAACAGATTTTTCCCGCTGACAGGCTTTGCGCTGTCAATAGCCGCCTGGTGTTCTGTCCCCTACCTTCTGTACAAAGCACACCGCTTCAAGCTGAGGAACTCAGCATACCGCAATATCCGGTTCCACTTTACAGGCGGCCTTCGGGAAGCATACAAAGCCTATGCAATCTTTCCCCTCGCCGCACTCTTCAGCCTGATCTTCTACATGCTGCCGGTTATTTCAGGTACATCCATAAAGCCGGAACCCGGCGCCGCTCCAAACATTATAATCATCATGCTGTCTGTAGTACTGTCCCTTGTTCTCTTGGCTGTCTATCCCTACTTCGCTTTCCTTCATCGGCGCTATTTCCATGAGAATATGGCCTACGGAAAGACTGCAGGCTCTTTCAGAGGCAAGGCGAAACCCTTTTACGGCATTTACGCCAGCGCCGTTTTCATGATGCTGGCAGCGTTTTTCTTTGGAGGTTTGCTTATCGGAATGTCGGCGGGTTTGATAGCGCACCTGGTCATCGAGAGCGGCCAGATCTCGAAGACGGGTATTATGGGGATTACTCTCTTTTCCTTTATATCATTTGCCCTCCTGTTTACTCTCGTGCGGCAATATATCTATTCCGGCACCTTCAACTATGCATGGAAACACACCCGGCTGGGACCGGTAGAATTTGATGTTTCCCTCAAGGCCAGGGATCTGGCCTGGATACGCTTCACCAACATACTTGCCATCGTACTGAGCGTGGGGTTATTAATTCCCTGGGCAAAGGTCCGCCGTGCCAGATACATCATCACTAGCACTGTCGTTTCCTTTTCCGGCGACATGGATGCCTTCGAGGCTGATACTGTCTACGACGAAGGTGCGGTGGGCGACACTGCGGCGGACTTCTTCGACCTGGATTTCGGATGGTGACCACCTATCACGGCACTTACTTCGACGGGAAGAGCTCCAGAGCCCATGAGGTGACATTCACAATAGGGGGGAAAGCTCTATCAATTCGCGGTGAAATTGTCTGCGAGGATTTCGACCTCGGGCACTGCACCCTGGAACCGGCCCTGGGCAATACATGCCGAACCCTGTACACGCCAGGCGGCGGCCGCCTGGACACGCCGGATCGGGATGCCTTCTTCCCTCTGGAAGAAACAGGTGGCGACGCCGGCATGTTCCGCCTGATCCACTTCCTGGAAAGCCGCTGGACAGCGGCTTTCGGTGCAGTGGCAATCACAGTTCTGCTTATCCTTGTTTTCTCTATTAAGGGTATTCCGTACCTGGCTGAAGCTGCGGCCTTTTCCCTGCCCGAAGAGGTTGTGAACGCCCTCGGCAGGAGAGCCCTGGAACAGGCGGACCGGTTCTTTCTGGACCCGTCGGAACTGGATGAAGACGAGCATCTTCGGATCCAGGCACTCGTGGATCAATTCGTCTCCGAGTCCGGTTTGCCCGAGCCCCGTGCACTTGTCTTCCGAAAGAGCCCCTTCGGCCCCAACGCTTTCGCCCTCCCGGGGTATACCGTGGTTCTGACCGACGAACTTGTTTCCTTCGTCGAGGGGGATGAAGAACTTCTCGGGGTAGTCGCCCACGAACTCGCCCACATGAAGATGCGCCACGCCGCAAGAACCCTTCTTCAGGGCACTGGAGTTTTTATAATGGTCTCTGTGCTCCTGGGAGATGTAACTTCAATTACAGCTGCAGCCGGAACACTCCCGGCCCTGCTCCTTAAGTCCCGGTACTCCCGGGAATTCGAACAGGAAGCAGACGCCATTGCTTCTCAATGGATGCAGGCTGCCGGATACGGCGTTGAACCGATGATCGCGTTCCTGACGCGGCTGGAAAATAAGGACCTGAGAACGGGAGGACCCGAATTCCTCTCAACCCATCCGTCGGTGGAAAACAGAATTTCTGATTTACGGAAATTGGCCGAATAATCTCTCGGTGTCAATCTCTCGGTGTCAGAGTATGCATTATGATGTAAATTGCCTGACAGCACGGCTCAAACTCTGCTAAACTGTAGGAAAACAGGCTACGATCTGAAGTATTCCAGGTCTGACCCCATAAAAAAAGCCCAAACAAGGTGTGTGGAGGCATGTTGTGAATACCAGACCTTTGCGGGCAGTTTTTCTCGAACCGAAGCCCCTTAACACGCATATATATTCCCGTTACGCCTTGCCGCGTCTTGGGACCGTGCTCCTGGCAACAATTCTTCGCGACAGGGGGTGGGAGGCTCAGGTGTTCGTGGAAGAAGTAGCCGACATCTCTTTCGACCAGGTTCTTCGGGCGGACCTTGTGGGCATATCCACAACCACCTCCACTGCTCCCAGGGCCTACGCCCTTTCCAGGGAAATCCGCGAGTCTGGTATCCCGGTCGTACTGGGCGGGTCTCACGTGACTTTTTTACCTGAAGAGGGGCTCGAACATGCTGATATGGTGATTCGAGGAGAGGGAGAAGACCCCATCCTGGCGTTGGCCCGGCATTTTGAGGAAGGTGATGATCTCGGTAACGTACCAGGCCTGTCCTGGCGGGCAGGGGACCACACGTTCCACAACTCCCTTCCGGGAAAACCGGTGGACCTCGATGTACTGCCGGCGCCTGACCTGTCCCTCATCCACGGGTACATCAGGGGCGGTTCGGTCGCCAACCGGTTTATCCCCATCCAAACCACCAGGGGATGCCCCTACGACTGCGACTTCTGTTCGGTCACCGTAATGTTCGGCCGTAACCTTCGAAAGCGAAGTCCGGAAAACATCATAAAGGAACTGGTTGCGTACCGCGACCTGAGTACCTCATTTTTTTTCTGCGACGACAATTTTACCGCCGACAGAAACCACGCCCGGGAAATTTGCAGCCTCATCATCGAATCGGGCCTGGACATAACCTGGACCACCCAGGTGAGGCTGGAGGTCGCTCGCGACCGAAACCTTGTGGATCTCATGCGCCGGGCCGGATGCCGGACGGTCTGCATCGGCTTCGAGTCGGTGAACCAGAAGGCCCTTGACGAGTGTGGCAAGTCCCAGTCGCTGGACGAAATGTTCAGCGCTGCTGGCACCTTCCGCAGAGCCGGGATCGATATCCACGGGATGTTCATATTGGGCTTCGACTCCGACCAACCGCGGGATCTCAATGCCACGCTGCGGTTCGCCAAGAGAGCGCCGGTAGCCACAGCCCAGTTCCTCATTCTTACGCCTTTACCGGGAACCAGACTCCTCAGGCGTCTCACGGAAGAGGACCGGATCTTCCTGTCCAACTGGAGTCTTTACGATGGGCACCACGTCGTGTTCACGCCCAGGAACCTCAACCCCCGGAAATTACAGAAAAAGCAGCTTCGGTCTCACTGGCGGTTCTATTCCTGGCCGCGCAGCCTGGCGAACCTTGTGAAACTGAAGTTCAAACGAACGGCGGTCTACATCTACGCGAGGCGCGTGAACGCTCATTGGAAGCGTCAGAACCGTTTCTATCTGAAAGCGTTGAAACTCCTGTCAAGAAACGGCTTTCTTGCTGTCAGCGCGGACCTGAAGAGCAGATTTCCCGACATCCGGCAGGCCATGGAAAAGGCGCGAATTTCCAGCAGGGCCTGAGACCCTCCTTTTTCCTTTCCGGCTCCTTGTACAAATGTATCCATAAAAATGGTCTTTAAGTAAGGATGTGAACAGATCTGTGTACTCTGACACCCCACACATTTTGGCAACAACCCCGCAAGATCCGACCCTCAATTTCAGGGGGTTATTATTTCTCCTCCTCAAAAGCGTCCTTGAGAAGGCGGCTCTGAAGATCGTAGGCGCGTCTGGGGTCGGTGGGTTGCCCGATTATGGCGATCTCCTGGGTCAGAAGTCGCGAGATGTGCATAATGTGAGTGTCCCTTTTCCGCATCTCCCGGCGGTAAAGCGGATGATCCTGGTTGATATAGATAACGTTGCTCTCAGTGAAGCACTCGGGGCCGTCGGCGCCGAAGTGGTCCAGACAGCAGGTGATCCCCATTTGTCCAAGCTTGATCTTCTGAATAACAGCCCTGGGGGTGAGACGGCGAACTGTTGGCTCCCTTTTTTCATCATCTTTTTCTTCGGAATCCTGTTCTCCTGGTGATGAAGTTACTTCCTCAACAGATGGCTCCTCCTGAACCTCTTGCGCGCTCTCTATCACGGCGGGTTCGCCATCGGCGCTGCTCTCATCGCCAAAGGGTACCGGGCCAAAAGGAGAGATCTCCGGGTTCCTCGCCAGGGCTTCCTGGATCCTGATGAGGGCTTCCTTCAGGACCCTCCTGTAACGGTTTTTTTCCTTCCGGCTACTCAGGGTCTTCAGTGCCCTCTGTGCCTCTTCCATGACACGATAGGCAGTTTCCATGAAAAGGGCGTACTCCGGGGTATCGATGACAAACCCGCCCCTGTCGCTGGTAATGGTAAGAAAGTCAGCGTTAATCTCACCCCTTATCCGAGCCGCGTCCCCGCCCCAGGTCTCCATGCCGAACATCTCCCTCTTTACCAGGACCCCCTTTACCCTTACCTGGATTCCCATGTCCCTGGTACTGCTCCTCGATTCGGGCAGTATAAAGATCTCCCCGTGGATGAGCCCGTACTCGGTACCTTCCATGAAGGGTATCCGGTGCCCTGAAAACTCCCGGGGACGGACCTCCTTATCGTTGAGCAGGACACGAAAATGGGGCGCGCGGATGGGAACGCTCTCGGTGATGACCCTTTCCAGGTCCTCCGGAGAGAAGTTTTTTTTGAGTTTCGAAATAGTGACGGTGACCCCGTCTCCCCGTGCCGGATCGGGATCGTGAACACGGATAGGCAGGGTCCATTGTTCCGGGGTTGACTCCCAGGACTTCTTGTCGAAGACCACTGTGGCGGCGAAATCGCCTCGCTGGGTGGAAACCTCGAACTTTTTTCCCGTGGTCAGGGCTGCGAACTTGCCGATGCCGAACTGACCGATCAGGTCCCTGTTAAAACGCGGTGAATTTTTAAGCAGTTTTTTTTCCGGGGAGCCGATGTTGAAGTACTGGACCAGGCCGTCGAAGTCCATCCCGCCACCGTTATCCCAGATGACTATATGGTCATCGTCCACCGACACCCTGACCTCAGTAGCGTCGGCATCGTAGGAGTTGTTGATAAACTCCCTGATGAGCTCAATACTCCTTGTATAGAGCTGTTCGCCGATAGCAATCAGGTGGCTTTTGTCCACCGTCACCGGAATGGTTTTTTGCTTCTGGTTCATGGACTCCTCCAGCATAGTAACCGACGGCCGTATTGTAACAGCTGCCGATGATAATGATGGTAAAGAAGGAAACTAGCAGAACCAGGCAGTAATTGGCAATAAGACCTTAGATCATTGGGTGTCATCTAACGGTACCTGAGTATGAATAATGTCATTCCGGACAGACCAGCTCAGTAATGTCATAATGCATACTCTGACACAAAAACTATCCTATGAGTATGAATAATGTCATTCCGGACAGACCAGCTCCGTAATGTCATAATGCATACTCTGACACAAAAACTATCCTAAGATTTTACCTTGAGTCTTTTGGACATATAAGTATGAAGGGATTTTGTGTGAATTTCCTGAATATCGTACATCAGGTTGATTGAAACATGGCTCAACTGAAAACGTAGCCTGAGTTCCTCGATCATTTTCAGCCACAGTCCCGTTGTCATCATCGCGTCGGTAAGAGCTCTATGATGCCGTCCCTTGACCTCTACGCCCGCATAGGCAGCCAGGGTGCCAAGCTTGTGATTGGGTGCCTGTGGATAAACCCTTCTGGCAACTCTCATCGAGCAGCAAATATTCTGATTACGTCTTTTTTCGATCCTGGAGAATTCCGAGTCCAGAAACTTTCGATCAAAGCCTGCGTTATGCGCCACCAGTGTATTGCTTCCAATAAACTCAGCGAAACAACCCATAACTTCCTGGACAGGGGGAGCATTTCTGATCATCTGGTTTGTAATTCCGGTATAATATTCGATAAATGGAGGAATGGTCACACCTGCGTTCATGAGACTCTGAAACTCATCGATTATCTTGCCCTTACTAATGGACACGGCTGCAACCTCGGTAACCCTCGCACCATGGTCAGGCAAGAGTCCGGTCGTTTCAAAATCGAATACTATGACAGTATCGGCCATTAAAATACTCCATTCCATTCCAGGAAGACATAGGGGTCAGCCCTCACCTTTATACCTTTTCTGCGGAAAGGTTGAAAAGCGAGACCTGACCCCATTGGTTCCCCATAGTATTCGTATCCCTTATTTAGAGTTAAACATACCAAGCTGATCGTTCTTTTGATCTTTGAAAATTTCATACCGCACAGGCCGGCTTTTCTTTGAGATCTTTTTGTCCTCTAGAGCTCTTTTGAGCCAGGCATCCAGTTGTCCGGGTGTAAGATTGAAGAGATCTTGAATCTCCTTACGGGTTAGGGGGGTGACCTTCAGCCGGTCCATGAGTTTTATCAGGAAAAACTCGTACACGGACATTCCACTAAGGTGTGCCTCTTGTGGTGTTTCCTCACCACCATCCACCTGAGGTTCTTCCGGCACCAACTCATCTGAATCCCCGAAGAGGAAATCTGGATCAAGGTCCTGGACGTTTGCTGGTAACCATCTCCCACCCAAATTCACCAGATCACTGTTGCCGGAGTCAGCGTCATCTGTTTTCTTGACCCACAGTGGGACCCAATTGTTCTTGAGGTTCTCTGTTGCCCCACTCCACGTTCCCCCGGTTCTCCCCGAATGAACAACCACGGCTGCATCTGAAAGACAGTAGATGTATTTGTTCCTGCCCATCGCGTTCCCAACGTTGAAGCCAGCTTCCGGAGAAAACGGAGAAATGAGAACCAGATTTTTCCTCTGGATGTGGCTTCGGTAAATCCGCGAGGTGCTCTTCTTGAGCAGGCTGTCCGCCAGAATCCCGACAGCAGTTCCCTCAGCCTCCAGGGCCCCTAACATGGATGATTCATCGACGCCTCGGGCGCCGCCGGATACCAAAGCAAAGGCCCACGCCGCAGCCTGAGCGCCAATTGACCTGGAGAATTTGAGGTCTTCATCCGTAACTTTTCTTGAACCAACCGCAGCAATCGCCTTTGCGTTCAGTATGTTCCTGTCACCGCTTCCGAAAAGAACGGGCGGAGAATTGTAACCGAGGTGTTTCTTCAGTTTCTGGGGATAGTCTGGATCAGACCGAGTGATTATCCAGAGTCCTGCCCGGCTCCACTTTTCGACACTCAGTGCTAAAGTGGTACCCCGATTGAGAAGGCTTTCGATTCTCTCGAGAGAAATCCTGTTGTCCTGAAGTCCTCGAAGGAGATTCTCCCTGTTGTCAGTTAAAAGTTCACCCGGAAAGAGAGACTGATCATCCAACCAGCGGGCAAACCTCCCCCACTCGGTCGGGGCGAGAGGCTTGTGATCACCTTTTCCCTTCTCCCCAAAGTGGGTGGTGAGCAAGAGAATTGCTTGAGCGTCCTGATTTAATTGTTCCATTTTACTTTCCGGCGGCTGTTGTGGCCAGAGCCATGGGAGAAACAGACCCGCTTCCGGCTTCCCTCAAAAGAGCAGCTATTACTGTCAATGTCCATCCTGAATCGACCATATCATCAATCAGGAGAACGGGCTCTGTTTTCACATCTTTATCCACGGTAAAAACACCATCAAGATTTCGGCACTGATAGAAACCGTTCCGCATTTGCTTCTGCGGTCTGTTTCGCACAGTCTTTTTCACAACATCCTCGAAAGGCATCCCAAGCTTCATTGCCACCCGTTTGGCAAAATCAGGGACCAGATCCGGGTAGTTAAAAGACGGGACGCAAGTCACCCAGGTGGGAGGGGGGTCCGGATCCCATCTCTCACTGAACATTTCACAGACGGCGTCGACCAGCTTATCATCGAAGTGATTGGTGTGCTTTCCATCCATCACGAGTCGACCCCATCCTGCGTCTCCCAATCTTGACAATATACGTCCAGTCTCTGCTTCAAGGCCATTACGATTCAAATATCCGCTGAATCCATATTTGGGGAAGGCATCCCTGGGTATTTGAATTCGCGGTTTCAAAGACATCTCACTGTGTCTCAAAAACTTCGCAGCTTCGATTCCAAAAGTCTCAGCGAAGGTCTCCGGTAGTTTGTTTTCGGGTAAACAGTTGCTGCACTTCCCGCAAGGAGTGTCATCATCGTCATCGAGGGCGCCACTGAGGAAGACCATCAGGCATTCTTGGTGACCAATATATTCCTGAACTTCCAACCACTCTCTTGCTTTCTGTTGAGTGAGGAAATTTATGCGCTCCTGGTCAATTTCAAAATCGACTGCTGTACGCAGCCACTTCCGGTCTTCCCTGATCACCGGTGCCGGGTTTTCCACACTCAACAATTTGAGGGCTTGTTCGATCTGGCCTTTTTTCAGGTTAACCACTCGCTGTAATTGCGGCACAGAAAGGCCGTCCGAATCCTCTAATGCGTGAAGTATCAGGTCCACATGCTCTTCATCAGGGAAAGAAGAGTTTCTGAAAAATTCGTGAATGTCCTGGTCTTCCCTGCCTGAGAGAAGAACTCCCCGCGCACTTTCAATTGCTCTTCCTGCGCGCCCCACCTGCTGATAGTAGGCTACTACCGATCCTGCTGCCTGATAGTGGACTACAAAGCCCAGGTCCGGCTTGTCATACCCCATACCAAGAGCTGTAGTAGCTACCAGGGCCTTTA
>QIFJ01000184.1 GCA_003229755.1 Pseudomonadota bacterium | reverse complement strand
ACCATCCGACCCAGAGCATAGAGGCGCCCACCAGTGACAGGGTGAGGCTGTGAGGCATCATGGGGGTTGATGGATAACCACGTCTCTTGCCGAGTACGATGGCGGCAACGAAGCCTGCGACGCCGGCGTTTATGTGAACTACCGTTCCACCGGCAAAGTCCAGCGCCCCCATGGTGCTGAGCCATCCACCACCCCACACCCAGTGGACGATCGGTGAATAGATAAACAGTATCCAGAGGGATGTGAACCAGAGTACCGCTGAAAACTTCATCCTTTCGGCGAAAGCGCCGATTATAAGGGCAGGAGTTATTATTACGAAGGTCAGCTGAAACATGACGAAGAGCATCTCGGGAATCGTGCCCGTGAGCGAATCACGCCCGATACCGGCGAGAAACGCCTTGCCCAGCCCTCCGAAGAAGCCGTTACCGCTGTCAAAGGCGATACTGTAACCGGCTACCGTCCACAGGATAGTGGCAAGGGAGGTTATGGCGAAACACTGCATTAGGACGGAAAGTACATTCTTTGCCCTGACCAGCCCACCGTAGAAAAGCGCAAGCCCCGGAATCGTCATGAAAAGGACCAGCGCTGTAGCCGTTAACATCCAGGCGGTGTCTCCCGAGTTCAGTGAGTCGGCCGAGGCAAGGCCTGGAAACGAGACCATAACGATGGTAAGGATAAATACTTTAATCATGGTTGATTCTTTTATTTTATTAAAGATCATCGGTTGTTACCTCCAGACTGATTCGTTTGTTTACAGTGCGCCAGTTCCGGTTTCACCGGTCCTGATGCGAACCGAGTCTTCAAGGTCGAGGATAAATATCTTGCCGTCTCCGATCTTGCCGGTCCTCGCTGAATCGGTGATGGCTTCAACGGCCTTTTCTACTATGTCATCATCCACCGCAGTCTCCACCCGGATCTTGGGGAGAAAATCCACAGTGTATTCTGCTCCGCGATAAAGTTCCTTGTGGCCTTTCTGACGGCCGAAACCCTTTACCTCGGATACCGTCATACCCTGTACACCGATGGCAGACAGCGCCTCCCGGACATCATCCAGTTTGCCCGGCTTGATCACGGCTATGATGTACTTCATTGCTGCTTCCTCCTCTCAGTTGGAATTATCAGGAATTTATATGCCGGGACAAAGCATAAGATGTGCCAGAATGATCTTGAACTACAAAATAAAAAAAGGTCTTTACTTACAGTGAGTTAGGGGTGGCCTTCCGTATTTATGTTAAAAACGATATATCGAAGCGGATGAGATTGCCGTAAAAGCATGAGGAGCTGGATTAATTGCACAAAAAATGGGCAATAGTGGAATTCCTGATTTGTCTTTCAGTCAGACCTGTTGTGGGGTTAAATGGGGTCCGACCCCACACTTACTTAAAGTGAAAGGTTAAAAAATTGACGGGCTTTCCACAAAAAGAGAATAAGGTTCAGAAGCTCCATCTTGACCATAACCTCCAGGTTGTCTTTGGAGTGACCCTCATGGCTGTACTGGGAGTAGCCAGTATCGCTCCCGCTTTCCCCAGAATAATGGACGGCCTGGGGATTTCGTCCCGAGAGGTGGGGCTCCTGATCATGGTGTTCACTTTACCAGGGATCATTCTCACGCCCCTCCTGGGTGTTATTGCTGACAGGTTCGGGAGAAAGAAGATCCTGGTTCCGGCGCTTTTTCTTTTTGCCTTTGCCGGGGCTGCCTGCGGATTGGCGAAAGACTTTAAGCTTCTGCTCATTTTCCGCTTCATCCAGGGGATCGGGGCTTCGCCCCTGGCATCCCTTTCGGTAACAATTATCGGAGACCTGTATTCGGGGCAGGATCGCTCAACAGCCATGGGATACAACGCCAGCGTGCTCTCGATCGGGACTGCCAGCTATCCGGCCATCGGCGGCGCCATGGCGCTTATAGGCTGGAACTATCCGTTCTTTCTGACACTTCTGGCGATACCGGTTGCCATAGTTTCCATGCTTTTTCTGGAGAACCCTGAACCGGATATTGTGCACGGGTTCGGTCAGTACATTAGCGGGGCAATCAAAGTACTAAGAAACAGGCACGTGGCGGGACTGTTCTTCGTCAGCGTTGCAACGTTCATAATCCTGTATGGTTCACTGCTGACATACTTTCCCCTGCTTCTGGCGGGAAAGTTCGGAGCCTCATCGTTGACAATCGGGATGATTACATCCTCCATGTCGGTGACAACCGGGCTGGTGTCAACACAAATGGGCAGGCTGACCAGGTCGGTTTCCGAGTTGAACCTGATAAAGGCGGCCTTTCTCCTGTACGCCGTAGCGCTTCTGATTATTCCGTTTGTGAAGGGACTGGGAATATTCCTGCTGCCCATGATGATCTATGGACTTGGTCAGGGTATAAACATTCCCTCAATTATGTCAGCCATGGCCGGCTTGGCTCCCATGGAGCACCGGGGTGTCCTCATGTCAGTGAACGGAATGGTCCTGAGGATCGGACAGACCCTGGGTCCGCTGATCATGGGAATTGCGTTCTTTGCGTGGGGAATGGAGGGCACATTCTTCGTGGGCGCTGCAATTGCGATAGCCGTGTTCGGTGTCATATCCGTTGTCCTGAAATAGCAAAATTGGGAATTAGATGTTAGTATCAGCATTAAGCGCTAGCGGGGTGAAAAACCACCAGATGTGCTCCCTCGACATCTTTGCCGAGGAGAAATATTCCGGACGGAGTTACAGATGAACTCGTTTGTTATAGGTTTAGGACTATTTGCGATCTTCATCCTCATCAATCTTTTAAGGATGTACAGAAAATTCAAGGAGATTGGGAGCGCCGGAACGGCCAAGGGCACAAAAAAGATCACCCAGGATGAATTTAACCAGTCCATGGCAGGCGCAAAAGAAGCGGTCGATGGGGGAGATGTCGAGAAAGGCATAAAGATAATCGATAATATGCTTTTGAGGATCTCTATGGTTTCTCAACAGGACTTTTACGGTAAGGCAATGGAAACCAGGGGGGACTGCTATCACAGGCTGGCCGCAAAAGACGGGAATGTGGAGGATTTCAACAGGGCTGAAGCGGCTTACAGGCTGGCCCTCAGGGCCTTCGGGCAGACAAACGCGCTCAACCAGGCAGCGAGCATGCAGACTAATCTGGGAAATCTCTATATCGGGCTATCACAGATAATGGATTCGGAAGCGAATCTTGAAAAGGCCATTGAAGCTTTTGATGAATCTCTTGGATTCTTTACTGCCGGGAACAGTCCTGAGAAGCACGCCAGAAACCAGGTCAGCATTGGCAGAGCCAGAAGCGAACTGGCGGAAAGAGTTGATAAAAGGGAAAACCTGATCCATGCCATGCGCGCCTACGGTGAAGCGCTCAAGATCTACAAACCCGAAAAGCATCTCATGGAGCACGCTGTTATATTGAGCAACCTCGGGAACTCTTTTTTTTCATTTTCGGAGGTTCAGGAACAGGAAAAATTCCTGGCCCGGGCTGCACAGGCATACAACCAGTCCCTTAAAGTCCTCACGGAGGAAAAACATCCGGAGTTGTACGGAAAAATAAAATCGTACCTGGATCAGGTTAATGAACGGTTAACTCAAGCTGAAGAATGAAAAAGACATTAATAGTAGCCCACAGGGGCGCTTCAGCCTACGCTCACGAGAACACCATTGATGCATTTCGAATTGCCATCGAGATGAATGCGGACATGATTGAAACAGATGTCCGCAGGACGGCGGACGAAATCCTGGTCCTCCACCACGATGAGTACGTAGGAAACAGGCTGGTCAGGGAACTTACCTTTGCAGAGGCTTCCACCGCGGCGTTGGAGGGTGGATACATCCTTCCAGCGCTGGAGGAAACACTTCAGCATATTAAGGGAAAGATAAAACTGGACCTTGAACTCAAGGAAACGGGCTACGAACTTGACGTGGCAGATATGGCTGCTCATCACCTGGAAAGGGATGAATTCGTCATGACTTCCTTTAAGGAGCCGTCTATCAGGATAATAAAAGAAAACCGTCCTGACCTGACGTGCGGTCTGCTGATGAATATTTCCCTGTATAAACGCCCCGGACTCTCCTTCGAATCGGTGCTTTCTCCCATCAGGAGGCAGAAGAGGTGTAAAGCGGATTTTCTCCTGCCGCATTGGAAGATCATCAAGTTTGGCTTTCTGAACAGGATCAGGAAGAAGACCCGGCCGGTTTTCGTATGGACGGTTAATGACAGGAAAATGATCCGGAAGCTTCTTGGCGATGAAATGGTCTCCGGGATCGTAACAGATCATCCGGATATTGCTGTATTCCTGCGGGAAACGAGTTCAAGGGCGGATCAATGAAAATAGGATTTGCGGGTCAGCTGTGGGCAGCAGACTATGTCATGACCCCTGTAACTTGACAACCCTACCGAAGATATTCTATTCTGCTTTCAGTGGGCAAAGGGAAGACGGTGCGAATCCGTCGCGGACCCGCCGCTGTGACCGGGAACGAAAACCGCAAAAGCAGCCACTGTTTCGCCTTTGGCGAAACGGGAAGGCGCGGTAAGTAGGACGATCCGGAAGTCAGAAGACCTGCCCACCGAACATTGCCGATAAAGCCTCCGTGGTATGAGGTGTTCCGGCAGTTGAGTGGATGAAAAATGGCATCCCGGGTTTCGAATTCGAAACCCGGGATTTTTATTTTCGAAGCAAGGGAAGGAAAGAGAATTGTGAGAAAGGTCTATATTGTTTTACCCCTTGCACTCCTGTTCCTGGCTTACAATGGCGTATCTTTTGCCCAGGACAGTGTCGTTGAGGAGGTAGCGGAAGTAGTTGTGACGGCAACCCGGATCAGGACAACCATCACGGAGACTGCAGCCTCAGTAACAGTAATTACATCTGAAGAGATACAAAGGAAAAATGTAAACACTGTCTACGAACTGCTCAGGACGGTGCCGGGTCTGGGTGTCGTCCAAAACGGCGGTGTCGGACAGCCCTCTTCAGTCTTTATTCGAGGGTCCAAATCCGAAGACGCCCTTGTATTAATTGACGGGATCGAAGTGAACGATCCGATAACTCCTGGCCGATCCTTTAACTTTGCACACCTTTCAGTCGACAACATTGAACGGATCGAGATTCTCAGGGGTCCTGCGGGGACTCTTTACGGTTCGGACGCCATGGCTGGTGTGATAAAGATCGTTACAAAACGGGGCGAAGGGAAACCGCGTGCTTCGATTTCCGTTGAAACCGGTTCGTTCCGTTCGTTACGGACCAGATTTGGGTTAATCGGCGGCAACGAAAATGGATACTATTCTCTTGCTGTGTCCAGGTTCGATTCGGACGGTATTTCCGCAGCTTCTGAAAACAGGGGAAACAGCGAGGAGGATGCCTATAAAAATACGTCTCTTTCCGCGACAGCCGGGTTATCCTTGTCGGAAGGCTTGGAAGTTGATCTGGTGCTGCGGCTGCAGGATGCGAGGGTTGAACAGGATGATTTCGATTTCGCCACCGGGCTGCCGTCGGATGACCTGGATTACTTTTCTAAATCGGAACAGGTTTTTTTTCGCGTGGAAGGACAGTTGATTTCAGATGGCGGCGGTTGGGAGCAGGCTTTGGGTTTCTCCGTAGCCCGGCACGACCGCCTTGACAGAAACGATCCCGACGATGCCTTCGATTTTAATGTCTGGAACGATACATTCGCGGGTGATCTTCTGAAAGTGGACTGGGTGAACACATTTTATCTTTCTATTAAAAACACATTCCTCTTCGGTCTCGAGACCGAAGAGGAAAACGGCAGGACCAGCACACTTGCCGAAAAGACGGCAAGGACAACAGCCGCTTTTATCCTGGAACAGGTGGATATTAATGACCGCCTGCACGTATCCTTAGGTTTGAGGACAGACGATCATAGCAGCTTTGGGGACGAGACGACATACAGCCTGGCCCCCGTATACACACTTGCCGATTCGGGCACAAAATTCAGGGCAGCTTACGGAACGGGCTTTAAGGCTCCGACGCTTTTCCAGCTCTTTTCCTCATACGGTGACCCGACGCTGGACCCGGAAAGGAGCCGGGGATGGGAAGCCGGATTCGACCAGGAAATTGCCGGAGGCGCGGTCGACCTTGGAGTTACATATTTTTTCAATGATTTTGACAATTTGATCGATTTCGATTCGGCGGCGTCAACCTACAAAAATCTCGGTGCTGTCAGGACAGAGGGTGTTGAGTTTATGACTTCTTTCAGGCCGGCCGACAACCTTAAACTCGCTTTTAACTATACCCTCACTAAGACCGAGGATGATGCAGGCCAGCCTCTTGTCAGGCGCCCGGACAATAAAGCGGCTTTTGAGTTGAGCCGTAACTTTGATAGTTCCGGGAACGTGGACCTGGAGGTGGTCTACATTGGCGAAAGGGATGATTTTGATTTCTCAACCTTTCCCGCATCCAGGGTAGAGCTGGCGCCGTACACACTTGTGAACGCGTCTGCCACGGTGGAACTGGGGGAGAAGATCACACTTACCGGCAGAATAGAAAATCTGTTTGATGAAGATTACGAAGAGGTCCTGGGATATGGGACGGCCGGAATATCGGGGTATGTGGGCTTGAAGGCCGAATTATAGTAAGGCAGGGCGAAGGGCGTAGTGCGAAGGGCGCTTTGTTTGGTTCAACGTCCAATGTCCAACGTGGTTAATAGCTGGTGATTAGTGATTGGTAATTGGTAATTAGTAACCTCCTCTCCCCTGGTGGGAGAGGACCGAGGAGAGGGGGATATTGCTGTAACCTGGGTCCTGGGACACCAGCCGAAAGCTGGCCCGAGAGGTTAGGAGAGGGTGAATTACTGTAGCTAGAAACCAGAAATCAGAAACTAGAAACTCCAGCCGAAGGCTGGTGGCGTATCGGAGTATGTGTGTCACTAGAAACTAGAAACCAGAAACTAGAAACACCAGCCATTGGCTGGCCGGGCGGGATGAAAGCGCCAATAGGTTTTTCAATTATCCTGCACGCGGCGATCTTAATTCTGTTCGTTGCCGGAACAGGGATCCACGGCGGCGGTCCGGGCGAAGTGGAAGTGATGTATATTTCGTTGGTGCGCGAACCAGGTCCAAGGTCCAAGATCCAAGGTCCAAGATCCGTGATTCAGAATGCAGAATCCGGGAGCAAAGAAATAGCGCTTAACTCTCAACCTTCAACTTTCAACGTTCAACTTTCAACGTTCAACAACATCGAAGTAAAGTCTAAAGTCCAAGATCCAAGATCCAAGATCAGTGGTGATACACCTCAAGACCTTCATTCCGAATCCCGAATCTCAGCTAATGACCCTCCAATTTCCAATCTCCAATCTCAAATTTCGAATTTCGACCCTCCAATCTCCAATCTCAAATCTCAAATTTCGAATCTCGATTCTCCAATTTCCAATTTCCAATTTCCAATCTCCAATCTTGAATCCCACAACCCGGAACCAACAGCCGTCACCGCTTACGCAGGAGACAGCCTGCCGGCAGACAATCTGGGCCAGGGAAGTGAAGCCAACGCGGGCCTCATGTACATTCCACCGACAACGATCAATCTGCCCAGACCTGATTATCCCATCGCCTCACGCAGGAAGGGAGAGGATGGAAGGGTGACCCTTTCCTTCCTTGTCTATTCTGACGGCACTGTGGGGGGGATCTCAGTGGTCCAGTCCAGCGGACACCCGCGTCTGGATAAAGCTGCCAGCAGATCGCTCAGGTCAGCAGTGTTCCGACCGGCAGCGGAAAAAGGTCTCCCCGTTAACAGCACCAGGAAGATCGCCTTCAGCTTCAGGCTGCAGGACTGAGGTGGCGGCCATGCGCTTTAAATTTACACTCTATGCGCTCGTTGCCCTGTTCCTGGCGGCCGGCTTTTACGCAAGTGCTTTTCTGCCGGAGAAGGGCAGTACATCTCCTCCTGCAGAAAAGACATCCATTAAGACAGAAGATGGAAATTTCACCTATAAACGGATCGTCTCCCTTGCCCCTTCAATAACCGAAGTCCTGTTCTCTCTGGGTGCGGGGGAAAGGGTGGTGGGGATCACCCGGTATGGCGACTTCCCGCAGGAGACTGCGGACATAGAAAAGGTTGGAGGCTACTTCGATATCAATTACGAAGCTGTTCTCGCAGCGGGACCGGACCTCGTGATCCTTCTTGCTGAACACGGTGAACCAGGGGCCTACCTTTCCGGCCTTGGTATCCAGGTTATGTCCGTAGACCACAGCTCAATTGGTGGGATAATCGATTCAATAAGAGCTATCGGTAAAGTGCTGGAAGTCCAGGACACGGCAGCTGAGCTGGTTGCCGAACTGGAAAAAAGGATAGAGAGGGTCTTGGCGGCAACGAAAGGAAAAAGCAGACCGCGGGTGATGGTTGCCATAGGCAGGGGCATGGAGAAGGGAAGCATAGGAAATGTTTACATCTCCGGCAGGGACGGCTTCTACGATGAATTGATCACACTGGCCGGTGGTGAGAACGCATATCAGGACAAAACACTGAAATTTCCGGCCCTGTCGATTGAGGGCGTAGTCAGATTGAACCCTGAAGTTATTGTTGAGATGCTGCCCGATGTGAAAGAGGCAAAGAGTGTGGAACAGATAGCCGAAAGGTGGCGTTCCTTCTCATCGGTGGACGCTATAGAGAAAGAACGTTTGCACATATTTGTGGAGGATTTCGTTGTGGTCCCAGGACCCAGGTTTATTCTTCTGCTGGAGAAGATGGCAAAGGTCCTTCATCCGGAGATCGACTGGGAGGCTATGTGAAAACCACAGCACTGTTTTCGGTTCAGGATTACAGCTTCTCCATCGGCAGGGCTCAGATACTCCAGGATCTCAACTTCGATGTAACGGCGGGGGAATATCTGTCCATTATTGGGCCCAATGGCGCGGGAAAAACGACTCTTCTGAAGTGTCTTGTTGGCATATATTCCGAAGGAGATGGAAAGATAACTCTTAACGGAAAACCTCTTGAGGCCTTTTCAAGAAAGGAACTTGCCATACAGATAAGCTATGTACCCCAGGCTGAGACGGGGCCCGTTGCCTTTACGGCAGGGGAGTTCGTGTTGATGGGCAGGTATCCGCACCTGAGCCCATTCTCCTCGATCAAGGAAAACGACAGGGAGGAGGCAATTGAAGCAATGCGGGTCACTGGTACGCTGGAGTTTGTTGACCGCCACCTGGAAACACTCAGCGGCGGTGAACGTCAGAAGGTTTTCATCGCGGCAGCACTTGCCCAGGGAGCACAAACCCTGCTTCTGGATGAACCGACAACCTTTCTCGATCCCAGGCACGCTGATGATATTATGAGTACCCTTTCCCGGCTGAATGAAGAGTCGGGTGTAACAATCATTTCGGTTACCCACGATATAAATATCGCTGCCCTTGAATGCGACCGTGTCCTTGCCTTAAAGGACGGGAAGGTGGCCTTCTGGGGTTCGCCGGGGGAGATAATGGACAGAAAGGTCCTGAAAAATATTTTCGAGAGGAATTTTATTATGGCCGACCACCCGGTTACTGGAAAACCTTATGTTGTACCCGGTAGAGCATAAACTCCGGAACCTCAGCTGGATATATTCATATAAGGCCTGGTTTTTGGGTGTAATCACACGCCTTCGCAACCCCCTTTTAGCTTCGCTTCGTGATTCACCAAAACCCAGGCCTTATGAATACACTATGCCGAAATCACAGAAACTAATTTGAAGATGAATCAAAAAAAGAATACCGTAATCCTGGTGCTTTTCTTCTCCGCTCTGCTTGTCATTGCAGTTGCTCCACTTATTGGGATGAAATTGACGCCCTTAGGGGCTGTCTTTGATCCAGCCGGAGCGGGGATAGAGGGAGAGATCTTCTGGAAGTTAAGGGTACCGAGAGTGGCCGTTTCCTTTCTTGCCGGAGCGGCGCTGGCCATCAGCGGCATGGTTTTCCAGGCCATATTCAGGAACTCCCTTGCAACCCCGTTTACCCTGGGAGTGTCATCGGGCGCGGCTCTGGGTGCAGCTGCATATATACGCTTTGGCCTACCGGCGGCGGTGTTCGGGATCCCGGGGACAAGCGTGTCGGCCTTCGGGGGAGCTCTTATCTCGATCCTTCTTGTCTATGGAATAACCAGAGCCAGGAAGGGGTTTTCAACAGCTACAATGCTTCTTGCCGGTGTGGCGGTAAGCTTCTTTTTTTCCAGTTTAAACCTGTTCATCCAGTACATCAGTGATTTTACACAGACCTTCAGGATAATACGATGGCTGATGGGGGGTATCGAGGTGGCCGGATTCGACTCCATCTGGAGGCTCCTCCCCTTTGTTGCCATCGGTACTGCCTTCGTAGTGTACCTGACAAACGAACTGAATCAATTTACTACCGGGGAGGAGATAGCCGCCAGCAGAGGGGTAAACGTAGTGAGGGTAAGGCGCATCCTGTTCTTCGCTGCGTCCCTGATGGTGGGAGGTGTTGTAGCGGTCGCCGGGCCGATAGGTTTCGTGGGGATGATGTCTCCTCACATTTGCCGGATCTTCGTCGGTCCGGACCACCGTTACCTGACGCCGGCGACGATCCTCTTCGGAGGGATTTTCCTGACGTTGTCCGACACTCTTGCGCGCACAGTTATAGCACCTGCCGAAATTCCAGTAGGCGTGATCACAGCCCTGCTGGGGGGGCCGTTCTTCATCTGGCTGCTGCTTGGAGGGGCAACGGAGAAGGGGATTCTCTAGCGCGTCCAAGGACCAAAGCCCAATGTTATATGATTATCAGCAATACAGCTCCGTTGGTCGTTGGTCTTTAGTCGTTGGTCGGCACTTAAAACCTGCCCCAGAACGGTGCTGCCACCTTCTGTGGAGTCAGATCTTCCAGGTAGTCAGGGATTTGCCAGGATGAAACAATGCCTTCCTCGAGCCATGAGAAGCGTCCGTCACTGTATCCGGCCTTATCCGCGTTTTTATGCAGGTTGCGTTTTGAAGATTCTATTTCCTGCCGCTCAAGCAGGCACAACAGGTCGGCAAGTTTCACAAACCCCGATTCAGCGGTGTCTCCGGCATGGTCCGCCGCTGCCTTCGATATTACGGTCGACATGACAAAAAGCCGCGTGCCGATATCAACGAACCTGGCCAGGGTCAGCTGCCTGTCCTGAAGTTTTTGCCTGTTTTTGACTATGGAGTGAAATATGAGACGGCCGAGCTTTCTGGTTTCCCTTTCAATATATACGAGGTGTTTCCCAAGTGGTCCCGGCATTTTTTTCCGGCGGACCCGTCGTCTTGGAAAATACAGGCCCGTGTACCAGCCGGGGTAAAATTTTGCCGCCGCAGCAAAGGAAACACCGCCACCTTCGCCGGGTTTCATTCCTGTTGCCTTCAGGTGAGGGTCTAGTGCTTCCCTTGCGATGAACAGGCGCATGATATCGCTAGTCCCTTCGATAATGAGGTTTATCCTGGCATCCCGAAGAATCCTCTCGACAGGTACAGGCAATTCTCCGCGAGCTTCCAGGGAATCCGCTGTTTCGTAGCCGCGGCCTCCGCGGGTCTGGAGAGTGTCATTGGCGATCTTCCAGAGGACCTCTGAAGAATAAAGCTTAGCCATGGCGGCTTCCAGGCGGAGGTCAAAATCACCGGAGTCGGCCATGGCCGAGGTCAGACCTGTGATCGCTTCTAATGCATAAGTGTAGGCTGCGATGGCCGATACGCGACTCGCGACAGCTTCATGCCTGCCGATACTCTTTCCCCATTGTTTCCTGTCATTGATCCATGGCCTCAGGATGGCAAGGCACTGTTTGGCCGCCGCGGCTGAAGCGGCTGGGATAGTAAGGCGGCCGGTGTTTAATGTTGTCAGCGCGATCTTTAAGCCCTTGCCCTCTTCGCCGAGTAGATTCCCGGCCGGGACTTTTACATCGTTAAACTTCAAAAGCCCGTTGCTCAGGCCCCTTAAGCCCATGAAGTGGCAGGGCTGTGATGAGATACCGGGTGTATTCCCTTCGACGATGAAAGCGGATATCGAAGGATGGCCAGAATCTTCGGCAGATGTTCTTGCCATAAGGATCATGATCTCGGCCACCGGGCCGTTGCTGATCCATAGCTTCTCTCCGTTGATGATGTAAGCGCTGCCGTCTTCAGTTATGGCCGCGGTTGTTTTCATCTGTGAAGGGTCAGAGCCGACGCTGGGCTCGGTAAGTGCGAATGCGGAAATGGCCCCTCCGGCAACACGCGGGAGAAACTGGCGTTTTTGTTCCCCGGTTCCGAAGTGAAGCAGGGGTTGACCGACGCCTATGCTCTGGTGTGCCGAGAGCAGAACAGCAGTTGACGAGCAGTGAGAAGCTATCAGGTGGATCACGCGATTATAGTTCGTCTGGGAAAACCCGAGTCCTCCATATTGGACAGGCACCTTCATGCCGAACAGCCCGAGCTTCCGCAGGCCGGAGATCACGCTCTTCGGTATTTTACCCTCTCGATCGATGAGATCCGGATCTACCATGGTCTTCAGAAATTCTCGGACCTTTTCCAAAATAGCGTCGCCGGCTTTCTTGTCTTCAGCCGGCTGCACCGGGAAGGGGAAAATTGTCGATAGCTCCAGATTGCCCATAAACAGGTCCCGGGCAAAACTTTTTTTTGTTGAGGCGCTGTCCCGAGCTTCTTCCACCATCTGAAGTATGGCTTTCTCTTTCATGATCGACCTCCTGGACACTCGTTAGAAAAAAAGCAGGTAAAGTTTGTGGTGACGACCGGACCCAGATCTCTGTATTTAAAGTCTAACTCCGTAATGGATGGTGGTCAATGTGTTGCTAGTATGGATACTGTCGGTTTGGCGAATATGACAGTGGATGGAAAAAACTATGATCTAGTTCCATTACTTAACGAGTTGTTAGTTGTTGGTTTACTGGAAACTAGAAATGAGAAACTAGAAACTGAAGTTAATCAATTTCAATCTTGAACTTCTCAATATTTCCAGAATTGATGGTAAGCAGGTAGGGCTGTTGGACTATGTCGCCGTCCTCATTGGTCGTGAGGCTTCCTTCGGCAGATGGGAATTCCGACAGATCATTGAGATAGTTTATTAGCGATATCCTGTCTCTGGCGCTGTTACTCTCAACAGCTGACCGGATGATAAGCGCTGCATCGTATGCCTGTGCCGCCAGGGGCTGTGGATCCTCGCCGAAGCTGAGCCAGTAAAGCTGTATGAAGTCCCTGATAGTATCGTTCCTGATATCTGAAAAGAAACTGCCGGTGAAAAGGGCTCCTTCAACGTAGCGCTCCCCTAATTCAACGACCCATGGGCTGTTCCAGCCGTCAGCTCCCAGGATCAGCGCTTCAGTAACATCGTAAAAAGCCAGTTGCGGGGCCAGCAGGCCGACAGTCTGGAAATCAGCGGGGATAAAGAGCGCGTCAAAATCAATTATCGGCTCCAGCTCGATCTTCTGACCTGCTTCCTTCAGGATACGCTGATCTTCCGTGAGGGGCCTGTTGAGCCCCACTATGGCACGTATCTGCGGGCCGAAGTCCGTCTGCTCCGGCGGAAAACTCTCTGCTGCGACCACCACGGCGCCCCTCTTGTCCAGTTCATCCCAGAAAAGGTTCATCAGTCCCCTCCCGTAGGCATTGTCCGGATATAGAAAAGCGAAGCGTCTCATGGCAAGGCGGCTGTAAACGAGCTCAATGAGCGCCTCTACCTGCTGGGCATCAGTAAGGCCGCGCCTGAAGATATTGTCTCCCATCTCAGGAATGGCGGGATCCGCCGATAGAGATATCAGCGGTGTTCCCAACTCTACTGCGGCCTCAATAGCCGCCCTTGTGGTCCTTGAAAAAAGAGGGCCGATTATGGCAAGGACCTGTTCCGTTTCAGAAAGGTCCCGGACTGCCTGTGAAGCTTTTAACGGATCAGCGCCTGAATCTTTTACAACCAGGTTGAAGGCCAGTTCGGCGTTGGTGTCTGAGAGGGGCGAAAGAATTCCGAAGGCCGCCTGTATCCCCTGCAGGGCTTTTTCCCCATATACGGCGTATCGGCCGGATAGTGGCAGAATTGCGCCTACAGTGTTGCTCTTCACAAGGAGCCGGTTTTTTAGCAGGATAAAGGCGGTATCAATACGGTCCCGGGAAACCTGATCGGGATAGTCGATTAACAGTCCCATCAATTCGTTCATGGCCTCTTCATAGGATTCTCTGGCAATTGCCCTCTCGACACTGGTCATGGCTACCATTCCAAGGGGAGCGCTTCCATCGGAGTCTGCAAGAATCTCTTCCAGCTCCCTGTCCTTAAGGGTTTCAGCAGCCTCGATAACAGCCAGGCGGGCCTTTTCACGGATAATACCTGCTTCGGCCCATCGGTAAGCTTCAATGGCTGTCCATACGGCCTCGACTCGTTTTCCCATTTTTGCAAGGTTCTGCGATCTCAGCCGGAGAGCTTCGAATTTCTCCTCAGGTAAGGGATCCAGTGACATAATGCTTTCCAGAGCCTCATTGCTGTTCCTGTATTTGCCCTGGCTTGAGAGGATCGTTCCGAGTTCTATAAAAGCTCTCTTCCTCAGCGGACTGGATGGAAATTTGTGAAGCAGGTTTCTCAGGGTTGAAACAGCTTTTTTCTCCTTACCGAGGTGCCTGTGGATACGGGACAATTCCAGGAGAGCATCATCTGCGTATGGGCTTTCAGGATACATCCGGCCAAATGCTTTGAGCATTTCAAGGGCCTGTCTAGCCTTACCCTCTTCCCGAAATAACTTCACCGCCTCCTGGTAGGCCATGAGCTGCTCCCGTTCCTGATCGGCACTGAGTGAATATGCCGGGACTTTGCCGGGTTTGGGTGCTTGCTGGGAAGGCAGCACGGTAACACCCACACACCCGGTAAACAGCACCAGTGTTGCCAGAGTGGCAGCGGTGGGGTATAAACGCTCATGAAAGCGGGACTTCCTGAACATGGAACGTGTTATATGCTCATGAAACGGTAAATGTCAATCATATGAGTCAGATCAAACCGCCCTTCGGTCAGCACTTCCTCCACGACAGGAACCTCCTTGCCCTGATAGTCAATTCAGCCGATCTCACCCCCGGAGACACCGTGCTGGAGGTGGGTGTCGGAACCGGGAAGTTGACTGAAGCGATCCTTGAAACGGGGGCTTCGGTGATCGGTGTTGAGATAGATCGTTCCCTGGCTGACAGGCTTGAAGACAAATTCTCGGGCGTGAGGACATTCAGGCTCGTCAGGGGGGATATACTCAAGATACCGTGGGATGAGCTCCTTGTGTCCGGCAGGAGAACGGTACTTATGGGAAACCTGCCGTATTCTGTTTCCACACAGGTGATATTCAGGGCCCTGGAGCACAGGAGCCGCATACTGAGAGCTGTTTTCCTCATGCAGTGGGAAGTGGGCCGGCGCCTGACGGCCCATCCCGGTACGAAGGAATACGGGATACTGGCAGTTACCACTCAGCTCTTCGGCCGGCCGGAGCTTATCAGAAAGATCCCTCCTGATGTCTTTCTGCCGCCTCCCAAGGTCGATTCAGCGCTGATGAGATGGGACCTGTCACCTGACTCGCTCTTTCCACTCACTGACTGGAATTTCGCAATGAAAGTGATACGCGCCTCGT
The DNA here is from genome assembly GCA_003229755.1 of Pseudomonadota bacterium. Classification (GTDB taxonomy): domain Bacteria; phylum BMS3Abin14; class BMS3Abin14; order BMS3Abin14; family BMS3Abin14; genus SZUA-178. The sequence continues at coordinate 2,660 of QIFJ01000184.1, read as the reverse complement.
TTGGAAAGAGGCGAAAGACTCTGGTAAACAGCCTGAGTTCGGGGATCGATGGCCTGAAAAAAGAGGAGCTGGCTGCGATCCTGAAGGAGATGGAGATCCTCCACACAATACGGGCCGAAGGCCTGGAAGTCTCGCAGTTCGCCGAGCTTTCCGATCGGGTTCTTGATGCAGTGAAGGGAGGGCAGTAGTTTGGGGACGGATAGTCCTGTTCTTCGTATTATTCCCATTGGAGGTGTCGGTACATTCGGAATGAACTCCATGGTAGTGGAGTTCGGTGACGATTTGATAGTGGTGGACGCTGGCATTAAAATACCCCAGGGAAACCTGCCCGGAGTGGACCAGATACTTCCGGATTTCTCCTACGTGATCGAGAACAGCCAGAGAGTAAAAGCTGTTTTCCTGACCCACGGTCACGACGATCACATTGCCGCCCTTCCATACCTGATCCGGTATCTCGATGTGCCGGTCTACGGTACTGCTTTTACTATCGCGCTGGCACGGGCAAGGATCATTGATAACTATCTGAATGTGGATCAGGCAGAGCCGGATCTCGTGCAGCTGCTCTTTGGCAGCACTGTAAAGTGCGGTCCGTTTTCCGTGGAAACCGTCAGAATGAGCCACAGCATCCCTGATTGCGCGGCCTTGTCCATCACTACTCCATTGGGAACAGTGTTGCACACCGGAGACTTCAGGATGGAAACGGAGCCCCTGGACGGCTACAAAACCGACCTTGACCGCATCAGGGAACTGGGAGACAGTGGCATTCTTGTGCTCCTGGCAGACAGCACAAGCGCAGGAAAGCAAGGGTTTCTTCCAGCCGAGAAGGAGGTGGGAAAGGTCCTGGAGGAGATAATTTTCCAGGCTCCGGGGCGGGTATTTATCGCGACTTTCGCTTCCCACATTCATCGGGTCCAGATGGTCCTTGCAGCGGCTCACAGGCTTGGCAGAAAAGTCGTAATGGAAGGCAGGCGCATGGTCCAGAACTGCACCCTGGCTGAGCAACTCGGTTACCTTGTATATCCGCCAAATACGGTCAGGCAGATAGAGGATCTTGACGAAAAAGAAAAGGGTGACGTTGTTTTCCTGACCACAGGGACCCAGGGAGAACCCCTCTCTGCCCTCAGTCGAATAGTCCGCGATGAACACCGCAAGATCAGTATCGCAAAGGGCGACACAGTGATCTTCTCATCAAGGATCATACCCGGGAATGAGCTGTCGGTGGGACAGATCGTTAACGAGCTCTTCCGCAGGGGAGTTGTTGTATTTACTGAGGACTCGGCAATGGTCCATGTCTCCGGTCACAGTACGGGAGAGGAGATAAAAACTGTTATCGAGGCGGCAAGGCCGGAGTATTTCATTCCCCTGCACGGCGAGTACCCTCAGCTGACGGCAAACGCTAACCTGGCCCGGGAGGCCGGTGTCGGAGTGGACAATATCTTTATCCTTGAACCTGGAAACGTCCTCGAACTCTCCGCTGGGGGAGCTGCTCTGGCCAGGCCGGTGACAGCGGGCAGGCTTCTCGTAGATGGAGACACAGTCGGAGACCTGGATGATAACCGGAGACCTGGATGATAACCTGTTGAGGGACAGGAGAAGACTTGCAAGAGAGGGCCTGGTAGTTGTTGTGGCCGGTGTGGACAGATATGGCGGGTCTTCATTCCGGCCTATGGTTCACAGTGTCGGCGTTATCTCCGAGGAGTCAGCAGAGGGTCTGGAAGAGAACGCCGTTAAAGAAGTGATGGGGATACTGGAGACCGCGAGATCTCTCAGGGTCAACCGTGATGACCTGAAAGAGGAGATCAGGATAAAGGTCAGGGGTATCTTCCGGAGGGCTCTCAAGAAAAAGCCAAGAGTAGTAACAGTCATTGTCGAGGAGTGATGGAAAATCCTTTTGCCGCTATCCTCCTGGGTATCATTCAGGGACTGACTGAGTTTCTCCCTGTCTCCAGCTCCGGTCATCTGGTGCTGGCACAAACCCTCATCCCCGGTTTCACGGCCCCTCCTGCCGCTTTTGATGTTCTCCTCCACGGTGGTACGCTTCTGGCGGTGTTGGCTTACTTCTGGAGGGACATCGTGGATATCGTTTCCGGTCTCTCAAGCCCGGGGAAGGGAGGCTGGAGACTCCCGGCCGCGATAATTGTGGGAAGTGTGCCGGCGGGCATAGTTGGCGTCTTTTTTATCGAATCAATTGAAAGTATGTTCAGGTCACCGATGGTCGCCTCCAGCGGACTTCTGGTAACCGGTATTCTTCTTCTTACAGCCTCGAAACTCGGCGGGGGCGGCAGGCAGATCTTCCAGATGGGAGCCGCGGCAGCGTTGTTTGTCGGTATCTTCCAGGCTTTGGCAATAGTTCCGGGGATCTCACGGTCAGGATCCACTATCTTCGCGGCCATGCTCCTGGGTTTTTCAGGCACTGAATCGGCCAGGTTTTCCTTCCTTCTGTCCATACCGGTGGTGGCTGGCGCACTTTTTCTGGAAGCTGGAGCCCTGGCAGGCACTGGCGATATCATGGTCTACGCAGCCGGGGCTGTTGCGGCCGCGATTACCGGTTGGCTCTCCATTGCGGTTCTCATGCGCGTTCTGGCCAGGGGAAAGCTGCTGCCCTTTGCCCTGTACTGCCTGGTACTCGGTTCACTTTCTCTGGTATTTCTGGTATCTGT
>QIFJ01000271.1 GCA_003229755.1 Pseudomonadota bacterium | reverse complement strand
ATGATCGTGATCACCTTTATCCTTCTGCTGATCGCATCGAGAATCGGCGGAAATATGCTCAAAGCCGCCTGGAGTACCGACGAATAGTAAAAGTTGATGACTTCGCAAGAAGTCATCAACGCGCCCCGGAAGTATATCTCACCCTGGCACGCGCTGAGGGAGACAAATTCAATGGCATTTATCGAGATCAAAAACCTGCTTAAGCGCTTCAAGAAGGTGGTGGCAGTCAATCACATACATCTTGAAGTAAAACAGGGAGAAATGTTAACGCTTCTTGGGCCCAGCGGGTGCGGCAAGACAACCACCTTGCGCTGCATCGCCGGATTGGAAACACCGGACGAGGGGGACATCGTTATTGACGGTAAGCCGATGCTTTCGGAGGGGTTTATTCATTCGTCAAAACGGGGGATCGGCATGGTGTTCCAGAACTATGCCGTATGGCCGCATATGAGGGTCTTTAATAATGTCGCTTACGGCTTGAAGCTTCAGAAGATACACAAGAAGAGTATCCAGGAAAGAGTGCTGGAGGTACTGGAATTGGTGGGTATGAAGGGCCTGGAGGACAGATACCCATCTCAATTGAGCGGTGGAGAGCAGCAACGGGTGGCACTAGCGCGGGCGCTGGTGAGAAATCCCAAAGTGCTGCTGTTGGATGAACCCCTGAGCAACCTGGATGCGAAGTTAAGAGAGAGTATGAGGTTTGAAATAAAGAGCCTGGTAAAACGTATGGGTATAACATCTGTCTACGTTACCCACGACCAGGCAGAGGCAATGGTCATCTCTGACCGGATCGCCGTCATGGAGTCAGGGAACATCGTGCAGGTAGGCACTGCCCAGGAGATATACAAGAAACCCGCCAATAAATTTGTCGCCGATTTCATCGGTACCATGAACTTTATATCCGGTGAGATCGTTCAGGCCCCCCGGGACACCGATGCGGTTTGCGTTCGCACCGAATTTGCCGAGAAGGTGTTGTGTACAACGGACAGCGTTATGGAAGCAACACCAGGAAAAAAAGTATATATATCTATTCGTCCTGAAGACGTGGAAGTATTTACAGAACAACCTCAAGCCAGGGAAAATCTGTTCAAGGGTATTATTGCCCACAAGGCGTACCTGGGTAATTTTCTATATTTTTTCGTAGACGTGAATGGAACAAGGATCCAGGCGCAGGTTCAGCACAACCTGCCTCAAGACGAAGGGCAGGAAGTCCACCTGTTTTTAGATCCGCAAAAATGTATGATCTTGTTCTGACTACGCCGGCTTATGGCCGGTGTCTCAAGACCCAGGACCCAGGTTCCACGTAAACTTCAACTTCGCGCTCGCCCGAAGGGAACTGTTGGGGTCTACCATTGTATTTTAGACAGGTGACAGCCCACTTCCGAAAGTAGTAGACTTTTTCATGACGGGAGTGTGGCTTGTGGGGTCGGTGGTCCTTAGTGAATTCACTCGGTTCTGAATTGCCGCCCCCGTCATCTTTGTCATCCGAGGGGTCGACCGGGAAGACGGCATCCGGTTCGTCTGCCATATTCAGTGAATCCAGCGACGGGAAGGGTTACAGCCGCATCGCTGCGTGATGTGAAGAGAGGATGAGCATGATCGATATCACAAGAAACTACGATGTGCTCGTGGTTGGGGGAGGAAATGCCGCCCTGTGCGCCGCCATCAGCGCCAGGAAGGCCGGTGCCACCGTCCTCATCATGGAGTATGCCCCCAGGGAATTTCGCGGTGGCAACAGCAGGCATACCCGCAACCTGCGGTGTGCCCATGATGGTCCGACGGAGTTTTTGAAGGGATCATATCCAGAGGAGAAATTCTTCAACGACCTGCTGAATATCACGGACGGAAATACCCATGAAAAGCTTGCCCGCCTCATGATCCGCGATTCGGTGGACGCACCCGCCTGGATGTATGACCATGGTGTCCGGTTCCAGCACATCCAGGGAACCCTGGGGCTGGCTCACTCCAACCCCTTTTTTATAGGCGGCGGACGCGCTTTGCTCAACGCCTTTTACAACGTGGCCCGGAGGTTGGGCGTTAAGGTCCTTTACAACTCTGAAGTCCTTGAACTTGAGATCGAGGATGGTACCTTCCGCTCAGCGGTTGTAAGGAGCCGCGGCTTTACGCACAAGGTGCAGGCCAAAAGCGTGGTCATAGCGTCGGGAGGGTTCCAGGCGGACATCGACTGGTTGAAGGAGGCCTGGGGCGAGGTGGCGGAGAACTTCATCATCCGTGGAACCCCTTACAACAGGGGCAGGATGCTCAAGGATCTGATCGCCAGGGGCGCAGAGATCGTCGGCGATCCCAGGCAGTGCCACGCCGTTGCTATCGATGCCCGGTCCCCCCGTTTCGACGCGGGTATCGTTACGCGTCTGGACTGTTTGCCCTTCAGTATCGTCGTCAACAAGGATGCCGAGCGTTTTTACGATGAGGGTGAAGACTTCTGGCCCAAGCGCTATGCTATCTGGGGACGTCTGGTGGCAGACCAGCCGGACCAGGTTGCCTTCTCCATCATCGACTCGCGATCCATCGATCTCTTCATGCCCTCGCTGTTCCGTCCTTTCCGGGCCGACAGTATCCGCGAACTGGGGAGACTGCTGGCGCTGGATCCGCTCAGACTTGAAAGAACGGTTCGCGATTTCAACGAGGCGGTCCGGCCAGGTAACTTCAACAAGGATGAGCTGGACGACTGCGCGACAGTGAGCCTTGAGCCACCCAAAACACACTGGGCGCGCCCCCTTGATAAACCACCCTTTTATGCTTACCCGCTACGGCCCGGCATCACCTTCACCTACCTGGCAGTAAAGGTTGACGAGTGCGCACGGGTCGTCATGCAGGACAGTTCACCGGCAGAGAATATCTTCGCCGCCGGAGAGATCATGGCGGGGAATATCCTGGGGCAAGGCTACATGGCCGGAATGGGCATGACCATCGGTACCGTTTTCGGCCGTATCGCCGGCAAGGAGGCAGCAGGTTATGTCTGTCGCTGAGAGACCTGTCGTCCAGGAAGCACGGCGTATCATGGAGGTCTGCAACGCCTGCCGCTACTGTGAGGGTTTCTGCGCGGTTTTTCCTGCCATGGAAATGCGCAGGTCCTTTACCACGGGCGATCTTGAATACCTGGCCAACCTTTGTCACAACTGCACCGCGTGCTTCCACGCCTGCCAGTACGCGCCGCCACATGAGTTCGACATCAACAATTCGAGGGTCATGGCCCGGTTGCGTGCCGGAACTTATGAAAAGTATGCATGGCCGGGTTCCTTTGCCCGTCTATTCAGGCGGAACGGAACCGTGATCTCCGTAGCAACGGCTATGGCGACAGCCCTGCTCCTGATGCTGGCACTCACTGTCCAGGGGAAGGACATCGTGTTGTCCTTGCACCAGGGCGGCGGTTCCTTTTACAGTGTCGTCCCCTACCGCCTGATGCTCGGGGTCCCCCTGGTTATGGTGATCCTGGCCACGGTTGTCACAGTGGTGGGCCTGGTCCGCTTTGCCAGGGGGACAGGCTGGAACGTCAAACAGCTCCTGGATCCGGAATTGATGTGGCTGGCGGCCCGGAACGTCCTCACCCTGCGTTATCTGGGCGGATCGGGAGACGGATGCAACTACGAGGACGACACTTACTCCCACAAACGCCGCTGGTATCATCAGATCCTTTTCTACGGCTTTGGGCTTTGTGTCCTGTCCACGACTGCGGCGGCTGTTTATGAACACTTCCTGCACTGGCAGGCGCCATACCCCATTACCAGTTTTCCTGTCGTTACTGGCACTCTGGGAGGGGTAGGGATCCTGCTGGGTTCTGCGGGGTTGTTCTGGCTCAAGGTCAAGCGGGACCCGAGGCCCCAGGCCGAGAGCCTGCTGGGAATGGATGTGGCCTTTTCGGGGCTTTTGTTCCTGACAAGTCTGAGTGGGCTGCTGCTGCTCTCCCTGCGCGAGACAAGGGCAATGGGTGTTTTACTGGTCCTGCACCTTGGATTTGTTGCGGGATTTTTTATCACGCTGCCCTATGGAAAGTTTGTGCATGCTGTCTATCGGTTCGCCGCGCTGGTTCGATTTGCCGACGAGAAAAGGAGGAATCACCCGGGAAACGGCATTTTCTGACAGCCTTTTAAGGTGGACCTTTAACTGGGGACAGGTCAATCTTCTTCGTCCGGTTCTTCCCCCACCGTGAACAGTATGATCAAAAGAACCACAAAATTCTAAAAACTCTTTAATTCCTTATTATTTACATTAATTGTGGATCATTATATCAAAAAGGCATACTGGTACCATGCTTGCCTATATTTGTTTCCCGGTGTTCATCGGCTGTCCTGTATGACTGGTCGTGAGGTAATGGGTCGACCCGTTATCAATCGGTGGGATCAGTGACGGATTCCACTTCACATTATCCCTAAACGAAGGAGGCTTCAATAAAAGAATATTGTACAAGACAGTGGCAATTCTCGTCGCACTGGTTTGATTTGCCGACGAGAAAAGGAGGAAAATGTTTTTGTTTTACACAGGAGGAAAGGAGTAAAAAATGAAAAGTATTTTCAGGACCATTATCAAATGTACACTGGCCCTGGCGATGGCCGTCACCACCTTGGCCTTTTCGGCTCCAGCCTCGGCCGAGATCTCCCTCGCCGGAAAAACCGTTGAGTGGGTCATCCCGTTCTCTGAAACCGGTGGTTCGGCCAAGTGGGCCCACTTCTACGCTCCGCTTCTCAGCGAGGCCCTGCCGGGCCAGCCGACCGTGGTGGTCAAGTTCATGCCGGGAGCCGGTTCGACCAAAGGTGCAAACTGGTTCCAGAAGCGGAAATACAAGGATGGGACTGTCATTTTCGGCTCATCGGGATCGACCCAGTTCCCATACCTTCTCGGTGACCCGCGCGTCAAGTATGAATACAAGGACTGGAACGTGGTCCTCGCATCCGGTACCGGCGGAGTAGCCTATCTGCCGCCTGATCTGGCCAAGAAGTTTGACGGCAGTGCCGAAGGACTGAGAGGCATCGATTTTATCTACGGCTCCCAGGGTGCGACCCGTCTTGATCTTGTTCCGCTTCTGGCCTGGGAGATGCTAGGCCTGAAAGTTGAGCCCGTTTTTGGAATCAAGGGCCGCGGTGACGGACGTTTGATGTTTGAGCGTGGTGAAGCAAACATCGACTATCAGACTTCTTCCAGTTACCTGAAGGGTGTCGTGCCGCTGGTTGAGGAAGGCAAGGCAGTGCCGATGATGAACTGGGGTTCCCTGGATGCGGACGGCAACATTGCTCGCGATCCAACCTTCCCCGATATGCTGACCTTTAAAGAGGTCTGCGACGCTACAGCAGGCTGTGAGACAAAAGGCGAGCAATGGGAAGCATGGAAAGCTTTCTTTATAGCCGGCTTCCCCGCCCAGAAGATGGTCTTCCTGCCGCAGGGCGCCAGCAAAGATGCTATCGCAACCTATACCAAGGCATTCCGGAAAATCCATGCCCGGCCAGACTTTGCTGAAATTTCGGCTGCGCGTCTCGGAAAATATCCCCAGATGACCGGTGACACAGCTGCCGGTGCTCTCAATAGTGCCACCAGCGTTCCTGAAGAAGCCAAAGCCTTTGTCGTGAACTGGCTGCAAGATCGATACGGCGTTACACTGAAATAACCTAACGCTACCCCTCCCGGAGAATCACGGGAGGGGTAGTTACGTTCCTGTGCTTCGGGTGAGGTCGGATGGATATTTTTACTTCTGCGCTGCCAGCTCTCCTTGATGCGTTTTCCATGATTTTACAGCCCCAGCAGATCATGTTCCTGATCACAGGGGTGTTGCTGGGTCTCTCGGTTGGCGTATTTCCCGGCCTTGGCGGCATTGCGGGTCTGTCCCTGGTCCTCCCGTTCATCTACGGGATGGATCCGGTCTCCGGCCTGTCCCTGATGGTGGGATTGGTTGCGGTTGTTCCAACATCGGATACCTTTACCTCGGTCCTGATGGGAATTCCCGGATCATCGGCTTCACAGGCAACTGTACTGGACGGTTTTCCGCTGGCCAAGAAAGGCGAGGCCGCCCGCGCGCTTTCAGCGGCATTTGCATCATCGCTGTTCGGCGGGCTACTCGGCGCCGGTTTCCTCACGTTCTTCATCCTTATTGCCCGGCCTATAGTACTGGCCTTCGGTTTGCCGGAAATGCTGATGATCACAATGCTGGGCTTGAGCATGGTGGCTATCCTGGCCGGGCGCATTCCGTTCAAGGGTGTCGCCGCGGCCTGCATGGGATTGCTGGTCGGCACGATCGGCGAGGCCGATGCCGGCGGTTCTCTCAGGATGGCCACCTACAATATCCCCTACCTGACCGATGGTTTAGATCTGGTGATTATCGGTATGGGAATATTTGCGATCCCCGAAATTATTTCATTGCTTCGCCAGGACCGGGCCATTGCCCAGGATGGAAAACTCGGTTCTGGCTGGCTGCAGGGGGTACGGGACTGGTGGGAAAATATCTGGCTGTCGATCCGCTGTTCCCTGATCGGTGTGACCGTCGGCGTGATCCCCGGCCTTGGAGGCTCGGTTGTGGATTGGATCGCCTATGGCCATACCGTACAAACCACCACCGACAAATCCGGTTTCGGTTCGGGGGAGATACGCGGCGTGATCGGTCCTGAATCCTCCAACAATGCCAAAGAAGGCGGCGGCCTGGTCCCGACCCTGATTTTTGGAATTCCCGGTTCGGGATCGATGGCTATATTTCTCGGCGGTATGGCACTGCTCGGTTATGAAGCCGGTCCACAATTGATAACCAACAACCTCGCCATCACCTATACCACCGTCTGGTCCCTGGCCCTGGCCAACGTTGTCGGTGCAGGGCTCTGCATCGCCCTTTCTCCCGCCATCGCCCGGCTGACCACGATCAGTTTCACATTGCTGGCACCCTTTGTGTTCATGATGATCACGTTCGCCGCATTTCAGTCCCGGCAGTCGCTGGGTGATCTGGTGGCGCTCTTTGCAGTTGGCTTGCTTGGCATCTTACTGCGGAGGTTCGACTGGTCCCGGCCCGCTTTTTTGATCGGGTTTGTCCTCAGCAATCAGGCCGAGAACTATTCGTTCCAGGCCTTCCAGATCGCGAGGCACAAGTTCCGTATTGGCACGGGCATCGGTTTGGAATACATCTTCTCCCCCATCGTGCTCGTGCTCATCGTAATAACCGTTGTCTCGATTGTGGTTGGTATACGGCAGGCCAAATCGATCATGTCCGAGGGCGATGTGCCGGTCGGGAGGAAACGCGCGCCAATGATCTTTTTGATATGTGTCACCGTCTATTTCGTGATCAGCTATTTTAACGCCGCTGCAATCACTATACAAACCGATCGTATCTTTCCGGTGACCATCTCATTTGTTGCAATAGTCGCCTGCCTTGCGCTGATCATCCGTATGATCCGGGCTCCGGAAACAGATATTGTTTTTGCCGACCGGGAAGCCAGCGGTGAAGACGCGGACGCCCCACACGGGTTCTGGAGGACGATGGCCTGGTTTGCAACCCTGCTCGTGTTATCATCGCTGTTCGGGTTCATTATCGCCCTGGCGGTGTTTCTTGTGACATTCCTAAGGGTGCGGGCCCAGTGCAGCTGGCTGAAAACCTTGATCCTGACGGTCAGCGGCATTGCGCTGATCAGCTTTATGGCGGGTGCCCTGCACCGGGACTTTCCTCCGGGCCTGCTGCAGGCTTTTGTTCAACTGCCCTGGCCGCTGGGAGGTATATGAAGCGGAAGGTAAATCTGGCTGACCGCTGTTAAGGGACTCTGTATTATCCGACAAGCTTTATGATTAAGGAGAATTCAATATGGGGCAATGGAACACGTGCGATCTATATGATCTCAATGAAAATAGTGTGCAAACATGTGCGCTTCCTTTAAGACATTTCGGCGGCAAAAACAGCTTCTGTGGACAAATAGAGACCGTTTTATGCTGGGAGGACAATACCCTGGTAAAACAATTATTATCTCAAGATGGTAAGGGGAAAGTCCTGGTGGTAGATGGGCAAGGGTCATTGGCCTGTGCACTATTAGGAGATCTTATGGCCGCCCTCGGCGAACAGAACAACTGGCAAGGAGTTGTCATCAATGGCATGGTTAGAGACAGCGGGGAAATATACAAGCTCTCTTTGGGAGTCATGGCATTAGGCACAAATCCAAAAAAGAGCCGGAAGGATGGTAACGGTGCCATAAGTGTACCGCTGTTTTTTGGATCTACTATATTCAAACCAGGCATGTATATCTACTGTGATTACGATGGAATTCTTCTGGCGGAAAAGAAGATACACTAATTTCTGGATCAGGGGCTGAACCTGAATTTCCTCTACTGGCTCTTGCGGCAGGTTTATGATCTTCCATGGCCTCGGAGGTAATGGATCCATGACACAGACAGCCATACCATTCCTGTTCATGCGGGGAGGGACATCCCGGGGGCCGTATTTCAACAGTTCAGTCCTCCCGCGGGACAGAGAAACCCTCTCGGACGTCCTTGTCTCCGTGGTGGGTGCCGGACACCCTCTTAACATCGACGGGATCGGAGGCGGCATAGCAGTAACCACCAAGGTAGCCATGCTTTCGCCGTCCGCCGATTCCTGGGCCGATGTGGACTATTTCTTCGCGCAGGTTGCCGTGGAAAACCGTGAAGTGGATTACAAACCTACTTGCGGGAACATCCTTGCAGGTGTGGGTCCGGCGGCCCTCGAGATGGGCCTGGTACAACCCCGGGACGGGGTAACCCCGATTCGCATCCTGTCGGTCAACACCGGGGCGCGCATCGAAGCCCTGGTGCAGACACCCGGAGGTCAGGTGGTTTATGAAGGAAGTGCCCGGATCGATGGTGTTCCCGGTACTGCCGCACCGATACAGCTGAAATTCATTGACACGGTTGGTTCAGTCACGGGGGCCCTGCTGCCCACAGGGGCGGCGAGAGAGAGGATTCAGGGTGTAGAAGTCACATGCATGGACGTTGCCATGCCGCTTATGATCGCCCGGGCCGCCGACTTCGGGATCACCGGGTATGAAAGCCGCGAAGCCATCGACGAAGACCGGGCTCTGTTGGAGCGCATTGAGGCGGTTCGTCTTCGGGCCGGAGAACTCATGGGGCTTGGTGATGTAACGCGGTCCGTTATTCCCAAGGTCGGTCTGCTGGCTGCCCCACGGGCCGGTGGAACCGTGTCTGCCCGGTATCTCATGCCCTGGAACTGTCATCCGAGTATGGCGGTTACGGGAGCGCAGTGCCTTGCGGCCTGCCTGCTCTACCCGGGAACCGTTGCTGAAGGTATGGTATCGCCTCCCGGGGGCACCCCGGCCGCTTTGGGGATAGAACACCCCTTGGGTGAGATCGTGGTGACGGTGGATTATGTCCGCTCACCTGCGGCGGTGGAGATCCTTTCCGCCGGATTACTGCGAACAGCCCGGCTGCTGGCCCGTGGTGAGGTTATGGTGCCGTTCAGCGTCTGGTCAGGTTAGATGGTCCGGAACCGAGGAGTGGTGAGCAATGCGTTTGTTCACAAAATATCAGGTGTTAACGGCCGCACTGGCAGCGGGGGGAGTGACGGTTTTCCTGGCTCTGGACCTGCCCTTACCCTTCCTGTTCGGGCCCATGGCCGCCTGTCTCGTGGTTGCCCTGGCCGGCGTCCGCCTCCAGGGCATGGGGCAGCTGGCCATTTTCGCCCGCACCATCCTTGGAGTGGCTGTCGGCGCAGCGGTGTCCCCGGAGCTGCTAAGGCGTTTACCGGCCATGATGGCCTCACTGGCGCTCATCCCCCTCTACATCGTGGTGATCGGGATTATCGGCGTTTTCTTCTTCCGGCGTGTCTGCAAGTTGGACCCTGTGACTTCCTATTATGCCGCCATGCCGGGGGGACTGCAGGACATGATCATCTTCGGAGAGGAGGCCGGTGGGGATGTACGAGCCCTTTCGCTGATCCACGCCACCCGGGTCCTGATCATCGTCACCCTGACACCGATCCTGCTCAAGGGTCTTTACAGTGTAAGCCTGAACAATCCCATTGGCGCCCACGCCAGTGACCTTCCGAGGTTCGAACTGCTCCTGATGGCTGTCGCCGCTTTTGTGGGCTGGAAGGGGGGAGAGCGGCTCAAGCTCTTTGGCGCCTCGATCATCGGGCCCTTGATCTTGACAGCGGTCCTTTCCCTCGCCGGGCTGATTCACAACCGTCCCCCGTCCGAGGCTATTTTGACTGCCCAGTTCCTTATCGGTACCGGTATCGGCGTCTATTACGTCGGCATTACCCTGCCGGACCTGCGCCGCTACGTATTGTCCGCCTTCGCTTTTGTCCTGATCCTTGCCCTGCTGGCTGCCGTTTTTACTGCATTTGTATCCATGATGGGGTTTGCTAACCCTGTGGAGGCCTTTTTGTCCTTTAGCCCCGGGGGACAGGCCGAGATGACGATACTGGCCATTGTTTCGGGTGCCGATCTGGGTTTTGTCGTCACCCATCATATTTTGAGAGTCGTTCTTGTGATCACAGGAGCACCCTTTATCGCGAAACTCCTGGGCAGCAGAATAAAGGAGAAAATTAATGAAGATCGCTATTCTGGATGATTATGCGGGTGTTGCCCTCAAAATGGCCGAGTGGAGCGGGCTCGGGGAGATCACCGTGTTTCGCGACACACTCAGCGACCCGGAGGATCTCACAACCCGCCTGAGGCCCTTTGACGTCCTGTGTGTTATGCGCGAGCGTACACCACTGCCGTCCGGCCTCCTGGGGCGGCTGCCTAACCTGAAGCTCATCGTTACGACCGGCCAACGCAACGCCTCCATCGACCTCGGAGCCGCCAGGGGGAGAGGTATCACCGTCTGCGGAACCGAATCGCGAAAGACCACCACCGCTGAGCTGACCCTGGCCCTGATGCTCGCTCTTTCGCGCCGGGTCATCGACGAATCGGCGGGCCTTGCCGCCGGCAAATGGCAGACCGGGCTGGGCAGGGACCTTTATGGGCAGAGGCTGGGTCTGGTCGGCCTGGGCAAGATCGGAGAACAGGTTGCGCTGCTGGGAAAAGCCTTTGGTATGGAGGTGAACGCCTGGTCACAGAACCTGAGCGAAGCACGCTGTGAAGAGGTGGGCGTACGGTTCTGCGCGAGCCTCGGTGAGTTGATGG
>QIFJ01000153.1 GCA_003229755.1 Pseudomonadota bacterium | reverse complement strand
CACTTATGATCTCACCGATCCCCTGTTGACTGATATCGTAATTCTGGCAGAAGTTACAACACAGGTTGCAGTTTGTGAAAAAGATAGTGCCGGAACCCCCATGGCCCACAAGGGGAGACTCCTCACCGAAGTGGGGGCTTGCCGAACTGATCACCGGCGAAAAGGCAGTCCTGCAGTAACCCTTGCTGCCTGAACGTCTGTCCGATCTGCACATCCTTGGACAGAGGGCGCACGGGGAAGCGAGATCAATCAGGGCTTCGATACGCCTTTGAAGTTCGCCGCGTTCCAGCTTCAGATATGATGGAGTGAAGTTTTCCACTTTAAGTTAGTTCCAAGCTCCAAGTTCCAAGGCTCATTACATATATTCATACATGGAACGTGAAACCTGGAACCCGAAATTTGGAACTTCCTATACTACTACAATCGTAACTCGAAATAATGTAGTATCATGGCCTACTTGATCCAGGAAGATATTTTATAGGGGTTTTGGGCAATGAAGGTCGGGCTAGCTGGTTATTCAGGATCCGGTGTTACAACTATCCTTTCTCTCCTTTCAGAGGACCTGAGCCTGCCTGAAAAGCAAACAGGACCCGAGATCAGATATCTCAAGCTTATTGATAAGCGCCTCGACAGCCTGGTTGATGTCTGCCGGCCCAAAAAGCACACCACAGTACAGATTGAAATAGTTGAACTGGGCGACCTGGGGCCGGAGGAAGGCGGCGGCATCAGGTCACAGATAGTAAGCAGAGCGGCGGGCCTTGATGCTATGGCGTTGGTCCTGAGGGGTTTTTGGGGGCCAAGGGCCTCGCAATGTCGTCCCGCTGACGAGATCCTCGAGGAGATGTCATCTCTTTCGGACGAATTCTGCCTTACGGATCTATTACCCGTTGAGAGCCGTATGGAACGGCTGGCAAAGGAGGGGAAGCTTGCGTCCAGGGAGGCCGTCCTTCTGGAAAAGATAAAGGCGCAATTGGAGGAAGGTGATCCCATAAGGAACATGGACCTTGCTGCCGGAGACAGAAAAGACATATCAGGATATCAATTTCTGACCATGTACCCCCTCATGGTTATTGCAAACGTCGGGGAGAGGGAAGCAGGTGAATTTATTTATCCGGAACTGGAAAGAAAATGCAGTGACTCGGGATCATCGTACATGGAGATCTGCGGTCTTTTAGAGATGGAGCTTCTGGAGATACCGATTGAGGAGAGAGGACCTTTCCTTAAGGATCCAGGCCTTGACATGCAGTCAAAAGAACGGTTTGTTTCATTAGTTTTCAGAATGCTTGACCTCGTCACCTTCTACACGGTGAGCGATAAAGAGGTCAGGGGCTGGGTTGTGCCGGAAGGGACCACCGCGGTTCAGGCTGCCGGGAGGATCCATACCGACATGGAGAGAGGTTTTATCAGAGCCGAAGCACTGTCCTGGGATGAGCTTTGCTCCATCGGAGGGCTTGCCGAAGCAAGGGGATCGGGGGAGCTGAGGGTTGAAGGAAAGGATTATGTCATCCGGGACGGTGATGTAATACAAATAAGGTTCAACATCTAAAATCATGGTTGAGCTTTCAACCTTCAACTTTTAACTTTAACTAAATACCAGGAGGACGATCTTGGCAGAGAACAACAACGAAAAAAAACTAAAGATAGGGATTCCCACAGGGAGCCTGGAAGAGGCGACAATAGAGCTCTTCAAAAAGGCCGGATGGAGGATCAGCAGGGGTTCCAGGAATTACTTTCCGACAGTGGACGATGAGGAGCTTTCATTTTCACTGGTCAGGGCACAGGAAATGTCAAGGTTCGTGGAAGAAGGAATTCTGGATGCTGGTATCACTGGCAGGGACTGGATCCTTGAAAACGACTCGGATGTTATATGGGTCGAGGAGCTCACCTATTCAAAAGTCAGCTCCCGTCCTGCAAGGTGGGTTCTCATTGTAGCAAAAAACAGCCCTATCAAAACCATAGAACATCTCGCGGGCAAGCGAGTTTCTACAGAGCTCGTTGGGTTCACTAAACGATACTTCGAGGAGCGGAATATCGAGGTAAGGGTGGATTATTCCTGGGGCACCACAGAGGCCAAAGTTGTGGAGGGCATAGCAGATGCAGCCGTGGAAGTGACGGAAACGGGAAGCACCATCAAGGCCCACGGGCTGAAAATAATCCATGAATTGCTGCAATCAAGACCTTATCTCATCGCTAATAAGGGTGCCTATGAGGACCCATTCAAAAGAAAGAAGATCGGTACGATCTCCATGTTGTTGAAGGGAGCTGAGAAGGCCACTGGGATGGTGGGCATAAAGATGAATGTACACCGTGACAACCTGGAGGCTATTGTAGCGATACTCCCCAGCCTCAATGCGCCCACGGTTGCAGGCCTTCACGCAAGTGATTGGTATTCGGTAGAATCGGTTGTCTCTGAACAGGTAATAAGGAAGCTGATACCGGACCTGCTAGAGAACGGGGCAGAGGGGATCGTGGAGTATCCCCTCAACAAGATCCTGTAAGGTCGATTATTTAAGTATATCTTTAAATCAGTTAGCGTGATTTCGGTATAGTGTATTCATCAGGCCGGGTTTTTGGGTGCAATCACTCGCCTGCGCGTGAGGCTAGCTCCGCTTCGTGATTCACCAAAACCCCGGCGTTTTATGTTTAATCCATTAAGGGTTCCGGTAAAAGGCCCTGAAGCGAAGCTCAAGGGGGTTGCGAAGGCGAAGGGGCTTTTACCGGAACCCTGGATGAATACATTATACGTAAATCCCATCGACTAATTTGGAGATGAGCCTTTATTACTGGTAAACCAGAGTAAAATCCGGACAAGATGCCGGGAAATTTCTTAATGGAGTGATATCTTGGGAGATTTTCTTCAAGCGGGTGCTGTTACTACGATCCATCGCCTACCGGGCTCCGACCCCTCTGTTCTGGCTCAGGACCTCGTTAAGATAGGCGGGGAGCGACCAATGGCCCTGCTGGTTCCTGCCCTCGCAGCGGAGATGGATGGGAAGGCCTTCCCGGATATCCTAAAGGAGTTGTCAGGAACTGCCTTTTTATCGGAATTCGTCATGGTCCTTGGCCGTGCCGGAAGGGACGAATTCGACAGGGCGCGGTCACTGCTCGAACCGCTTCCGATGAAGACTACAGTGGTCTGGCCGGAAGGGCCAAACCTGTCAACTGTCCTGGCCGAAGCTAGGGGTCTTCCGGACCTGGGAGGTCCCGGGAAGGGACGGGACGTGTGGATAGCTCTGGGCTACCTCCTTGCTGGAAATAAGCTTCATTCAATATGCCTCCACGATGCGGACATTTTGACATACACGGTTGAAATGCCTTCACGGCTCCTGATGCCGGTGTCTGATCCAAGATTGGATTTTTCCTTCTGCAAGGGATATTACGCCAGGGTTACCGATCGGCTTGATGGGAGGGTCACCAGGCTGCTGGTAGCGCCCCTTGTCAAAGTACTGAAAAGAATGCTTTCGTCCCCGCTTCTGGATCTCATAGAGTCTCTAAGGTATCCCCTGGCCGGGGAATTTGCGATGACATCAGAGCTGGCTCGGCAATTGCCGATCCCTCGAAATTGGGGACTGGAGATAGGTTTACTGGCGTCCGTTCTGCGGGAAACGGGAACGAACGGCATCTGTCAGTCTGATATCTGCGAGAACTACAGGCACAAACATCAGGAACTTTCTTCTTCCGATCCCCACAAGGGGCTTAACCGAATGGCTGTAGAGGTCGCCCAGACGCTCCTTTCCGAGATCTCTTTTCCGGACCTGTGCAGGGGAGATCTGTCTGACGAATTTGCGGAAGAGGCTCTGAATATGATAACGCGTTACAGAGCAGATGCCCTGGCCAACGGTTTAGTCTATGACGTTGGGAAAGAAAAGGAAGCTATCGAAACTTTTGCCGGATCCATACGGAAATCCCTGGACAATCTCGAGAGAGGGGTCGCTGTAGGACCCCTTCCATCATGGAACAGTACTGAGAACCTCATACCCGGTTTTACTGACGCGGTCGCTGAGGCGGTGGTGAAAGATAGCGCGTCATAAAAAGTTGAAAGTTAAAAGTTTAAAGTTGAAAGTTATTAACCAAAGAAATGGGATCATACACAATATTTTGAGCTGATCCCATAAACTTTCAACCTTCAACCAGGTCTCTATCCAGTACTGCGTTTAAGCAGCCTTCTGATCTCCTTTTTCCTGTTGCGAAGGGACTTGATCTTCTCCCTGTCCCCGGCTGAAACGGCATCTGCGATCTGGCCTTTAAGAGAGCGCTTTTCCTTCTTTATGGCGATCATTTCTGGTGTAAGAATCACAGGCTCCGGGGCTGGTTTTTTTCCCTCAGGCGTCTTCTTTTTAGGTTTTTCGGCCGCTGCTTCCTCCGGAGCTTCCGGCACAGGCTCTTCCCCAGCCGGAGGTTCTTCAACTGCCGGTTCTTCAGTTGGTGGTTCCTCAGATACGGGCTCTTCGGCCGCTGGTTCTTCGGCAGGCGGTTCTTCAGCTACCGGTTCCTCTGCGGCGAGTTCTTCGGCCGCTGGTTCTTCAGCTACCGGTTCTGGTACAGGTTCTTCTGCAGGCGGCTCTTCAGCCGGTGATCCCTCAAGAGGGGCAGCTTCTTCGATTACCGGTTCTGTCCCCTTTTCAGCCGATGCCTCCTCCACATCCGGAGGTGCTTCGGCCTGGTGGCTTCCGATCTTCTCCATAAGATCAGCCTTCTTGAGACCTGAATATCCCTTTATTCCAAGTTCTTTAGCCAGCTGTTTGAGTTCGGCCACCTTCATCTCGTCAAGATTCATCTCATCTCCCATGTTGAACTCCTTTTATATATCTGCACAAGGCAGAAGTATTATAATGAAAAAATTACGGATCTTCTCCAAAACAGTTGGTGATCAACATATAATAAATGTGTTCCGGTAAAACCCCTTCGCCTTCGCAACGCCTTTTTCACTTAAGGCTTTTTATCGGAACCCTGGATGGATACATATAAATCAGGGCCGGGGTTTTGGTGAATCACGAAGCGAAGCTCAAGGGGGTTGCTAAGGCGAGTGATTACACCCAAAAAACCCGGCCATATGAATTTGTCTTACTTGAATCCTGCAAATTAATTGCGGAATAATCCAACATTACAGAATATATGGAAAAATATGTTCCAGATATTCATAATAGCCGTAAATGACTAACAGAATGGAGAAAAAGAGTCAACAGTCGTACCTCCCCTACAGATCGTTTTCAGGATACCTGAGGGGAATTTTCGGCAGGCCTCTGAGAAAGGTTCCCATCGACCCCGGTTTCGGATGCCCGAACCGCGATGGAACTACAGGGGTTGCGGGTTGTTCTTTCTGCAATATGGAGAGCTTCGTGCCCCAGTATGCCCTTAACGTGAAGGACCCGGTGGAACAGGTCCGGGAGCACCTGAAAAACTCTCCGAAATCAGAATATATTGCCTATCTTCAGGCAGGGACGGGTACCCATGCTCCAGTAGAAAAATTCGGAGATCTCGTAGCTTGTCTGATGCAAATGCCCGGCAACATGGGCCTGTTTGTAGGTACACGGCCTGACTGTGTAAACGAGGAGATCATAGCCATTCTGTCACCTTACGTGAACAGGAAGCTGGTATGGTTAGAGTTGGGGCTCCAGACGGCCTCTGACACAACTCTGAAACGTATCGGAAGAGGGCACGATGTAGCTGAGTTTATAAAAGCGAGACATCTGGCCGGGGGAAAGGGCATACCAGTATGTGCCCATATCATCCTTGGACTTCCGGGAGAGGGACGTAAGGAGATGATGGATACAGCGAGATTCCTGGCTGAACACAAGCTGGATGGTGTCAAGATCCATCATCTTCAGGTCATCAGGGGAACAAGGATCGAGGGTGAATATAAAAAAGGAGAAATTGTAACGCTGGACGCTGTCGAATATCCGGTCCTGGTCGCGGATTTTCTGGAGAGGCTGACACCGTGGATGGTAATTCACAGGCTCCTCGCGGATGCTCCCGATGATCTGCTCATTGCTCCGCGCTGGCCCACGCGGCAGGAAATAATCCTCGATATAAGGGACAAGTTGCATTCGCGGTGCGGCTTTCAGGGGAGGTTGTGGTCTCCTTAACAGAAATATCAGTCGGCCCTGGCGTTTTTCACAGCAATTTCAAGACGCTCCCAGATGGTTGTGAGGAGGGGTTCCATGGACCCCGGGTCTGTGGCAATGATAGAAAAGGTGCTGAACCTTCGCTCGATATTAGAGAGAGTCTCAGGATCCACCAGGTCTCCTTTGTTAAGGACAAGCAGGCGGGGTATTTCGTCCAGCCCAAGGGAACCCAGGATGTCATTGACTGTGGCTATCTGGTTTTCAAGGTCCTCATGGGAGCAGTCGGCCAGATGGAGAACAAGGTCGGCGTCGTTCATCTCCTCAAATGTTGCCGAAAAGGCGCGCATGAGCTCCGGTGGAAGATCTTGTATGAGTCCCACCGTATCCGTAAGAATACAGGCTGTTCCACCGGATGTGGTCAATCTCCTGCTGACAGGATCCAGTGTTGCGAAAAGCATGTTCTCGGCAATCTCATCACTCCTGGTCAGGGTGTTCAGGAGGGTGCTTTTGCCCACGTTTGTATAGCCGACAATCGACACTACCGGAAGCGCCTTTTGCCTTCTCCTTTTTCGGCGCGTCTTGCGCTCCTCTTTCATTCGGTTCAGGCTCTTTTTGAGAGTGGCTATCCTCTGCCTGGTTCTTCTTCGCTCCACCTCGAGTTTGGTTTCGCCGGGCCCCCTGGTACCGATTCCTCCGGCCAGGCGTGACAGGGCTGTGCCTTTTCCCACAAGCCTGGGAAGAAGGTATCGGAGCTGCGCAAGTTCAACCTGTATCTTCCCGCCGCTGCTTTTTGCGTGCTGCGCGAAGATATCCAGAATAAGCATTGTCCTGTCTATTACCTTCAGCTCCGTGGTATCTGCGATCGCTCTCAGCTGTGATGGTGAGAGTTCGCGGTTAAAAACCAGCATTTCCGCACCACTGTCCAGAGCCATGATCACAATTTCCTTGAGTTTGCCCAGACCTACCAGATAGCGTGGATCAGGCTTTGTACGCTGCTGGATCACGGTATCGGTTACCAGTATTCCAGCAGTCCTTGCGAGCTCTGCCAGCTCATTCATGGATTCTTCTGTGCCGGACTTCGGTGAGGTTTTCAGGTCTACCAGAAGCGCTCGTATAACCCCTTCTGTAGCAAGACCGCGAATGTGACGTGACATTTCCTGTTCAATTTCATGAATAATAGTCAGTGGGTTGCGGGGAAGCCCGCCTGGATCCGGAAAGGTCTGGATCTCCCGCTTCGTACCCGGTTGTGGGCTAAGAGTTCCCAGGTATGTTTTTCCGGGATGACCATCGGAGGAAACGCAGACAACAACGATCATATCCAGCCGGAGAATAAGAAGGTCTGTTATGTCTTCCATGGAGAGTCCTGAATCATCAAGGTGTGTGTGAATGAAACGGAGCCCCTTAAGGCGCCCGGGGCTTATCCGGTACCGTGAAAGATCAGGGATCAGGATGCTTTGCCTATCGCCCACAAGGATGATGTCCACCACACCGGTTCTGTTGATAAGGACTCCCAACTGCCTTCCGGTCTCCCTGGATAGGCCGCAGAGAGTTTTAAGAACCTCGGTGTGGATTATTTCCTCTGGGCGTGGTTTTGCTCTGGTAAGACGCTGCAGGCGGCGGATCTGACCCGGCTTCAGGCCGGAAGTCTTGCCCTCGACTTTTGCGATTATATCTCTCCTTCAGGTTAAGATCTTCATTGGACCCATGGCACTGAGTCTCGAAGCAACATAATCCTTAATCTGGTCCTCATCTTCCTCGCTCAACGCTACAAACTCCACACCTGCTCCTTCCGGACTATCAGCAGTCCTGGATGCTGTCCACCTTACCACTGCCCTGGTGGTTACCGGTCTGTCGGTCTCGGGCAGCTTTATGGCAAGTTCGATGGATCTTCCTGTTTCAAGGGGTGGAGATATAATTACAAATGCCCCCATCTGGGCGATTGTTGTAACCACCCCCTCGATCACCGTGTCATCAATCTTTACTGAACACAAAAGATGCGCTGATATTCGTCTGAACCGCCTTTTTACAACCTGGAGATTATCCTCAATGGTTGCGATCAATGTTTCACGGTTGATCGGCTTTGATACAAAGCCGTCACAACCGGCAGAGTAGCATCTCTCGCGAACTCCCTCCAGAATGTCGGAACTCGCTATGATCACGGGGATCTTACTGGTCTCAGGCTTGCTCTTGAGTTCGCGGCAGACTTCATCGCCGTTGAGATCCGGCATGAAAAGATCGACCAGAATAAGGTCCGGTTTTATTCTACTGACTATCTCCAGGGCTTCCTTGCCCGATTTTGCGGTGAAGATGGTGAATGACTTTCTGCTCAGGAAGCTCTTTTCGAGATCCAGGAAAAGCTCCACATCATCTACAAGGAGCAATTTCAGCTCATCCATTCAAGGCCTCATCATCAGTTCCCTGAGAGGCTGGTGAGGTTCTCCGACAACCTCCCGGGTTGAGTCTTTCACACAGACTCTGATTGAGCTACTATAATATCTCACGATACTTCATTAACGGTAATCTATTTTTTCGGGTTATTGCGATTCTGTCAAGCATCACCAAAAGCGGTTGAAGAACATTAGATCATTAGAGCATTGGAGATTAGAGCATTAGAAATCAGGGATTATCTCCAAATTAGTTGGTGGGATTTTGGTATATAGTATTCATCAGTCCGGGCCTTTGGGTGTAATCACTCGGCTGCGCAACCCCCTTTTAGCTTCGCTTCGTGATTCACCAAACCCCCGGCCTGATTTGCATCTGGTTGTCCAGGATCCCGGCTATGGTACCGGTATAAAACCCTGAAGCGAAGCAAGAAAGGCGTTGCGAAGTCGAAGGGGAACAGTGATAAAAAAATATGCGCAAATAGTCATCGGATCTCTGTTTATTGTGGCCGTCATGACCCTTCCTGTATTTGGTGCGGTTGAATGCAGCCAATGCCATGGGGCCTGGATCGACAAAGTATCCAGTAAAAGGGTTCTTCACACTCCCTTTATTTCCGGGGAATGTTCGGGCTGCCACCTGGATCATGGGGATTCGGGCGAGCTCGTCCTTGTCCTGGATGGAACGGATCTGTGCCTGAAATGCCACGACAACCCTGAAAGAGAATTCAGAGAACACCTGTCCGGAGAGAATGGCTGTCTCCCATGTCATGACCCTCACAGCTCAGAGGAGAAGAGCTTGACGGTCGGATCCTTCGATGAACTCTGCATGCTGTGCCACGGAAGCATAGTAAAAGCGTCATATGTCCATCAGGCAATAACATACAAAGGCTGCCGGGAATGCCATACACCTCATGGCTCTGCTCTGGGAAAGATGTTGAAGGCGGAATCAGACCAGATTTGCTCTGGCTGCCACAGCGTCCTGACAGAGGAGGAACGGCCCCACTCGGCCCTTAGTAAAAGAGGCTGCACTTCATGTCATGATCCTCACTCTTCCACTCAATACAGATTGCTCAAACATGAATACAGAAGCGATCTTTACCCTGGGCCCTATGAAGAGGAAAAATACAGCCTTTGCTTTTCGTGTCACGACAGCTCCCTTGTTACCGGCAAAGATCTGAGTGACACAGGCTTCAGGAATGGATCTATCAACCTGCATGCGGTTCACGTTCTTGGAAAAGTGCGGTTTACAGGAGAAGGCTTCACCGTCAAGGGCAAATCACGGTCCTGTGCAAACTGCCACGACCCCCACGGTTCAGTTCAGGCTTTCGGCCTGAAGCGATTTTTCGAATGCACTGAAACAGTGTGCAGGAAGATCACATTTTTTCCTGAACCGGATGGCGGCAGATGCCTGACTGCGTGCCATGAACGGGCTTCCTACACCAGACAAGGCAGCTGAAAAGTCGGAAGAATACTGCATAAACGGGTTTGGCCAGCAGCATCCAACAGTCCATCGACAAATTATTTCCAGGAACTTAACGGGATTCGCCGACAGGCCCCTGGCTGAGGATGGAAAAGATATTGTCCCAGAGCTCCTTGGGATCAAAGGATGCATCTTTTGCCGAAAAGGGAATAATAGCTGAGGGGGAGGCCGAAAGTTCCCTGGCTAAAACGTCAATGGACTTGTTTCTTGCTGAACGGGATATTTTGTCAGCCTTGGTTGCGACGATCAGGGTCTGGATGCCCCTGTCGGACAGGAGGCGGTTAACGATTATATCATCCCTGGTCGGAGGGTGGCGTATATCGATGAGCTGCAGGACGATATCGGGCCCGGAATCCCCGTCAAGGTATGATTCCACCAACGCTCTCCAACGGGAGGAGATCTGCTTTGGGGCTCGGGAAAATCCATATCCGGGCAGGTCAACGAGCAGGATGGATTCATTGACAAGATAGTAAAAGATACCTCTTGTCTTGCCAGGAGTGGAGCTTGTTTTGACCAGTTTTTTGCGCCTCATCATCTTCGCGAGGAGAGAAGACTTTCCTACATTGGAGCGCCCTGCAACGGCCACTTGAGGGTATTGGGTGTGCGGGAGCTGCCGGGGGGTGAAGGCCTGGTCGTATAAGTCTGCGGATTTTATCTTCATTTGGGTCAGGAGTAGCATTTGTGTTTTTCTGAGTCAACATGATTGATTTGGGGTTAGTTATGCGGCTCTCACAGTACGTTATCTTCTGTGTTATCGTCCTTCGGAGATCCTCGATGTATGTGCCCATATACACCTCCGGTCTCCTCAGGACTCTGGCCTTGAATCTAACGCACTGTGAGGAGCCTGCCAGGGGCGTCGCTTTAACTGTATAAATCCGCGCCTTGTTTGCTGTTCCCAAGATTTTTTATTCACGTTGGACATTGGACATTGGGCGTTGGACCCACTAGTTCACAAAAGTGTCGCGCTTCGTATCTGACCCCTTCTCAAGTCTCTGGCCCAGGCCTTCGGAGGGGATTATTGGCTGGTTTGATTTAACTTTCAACTTTTAACTTTCAACCTTCAACCAGCATTTAGCAACATGCTCCAATTTCGAATATTGAGGGTCGCAAGTGGGCAGAATTCGTGATATTTTAGCCTTTTGATTTTTCAAAACAACTTCCCGCGTACCATGAACAATTAGTGGCTGCTCGGCGTGGCGATTACGGTTGTTTGGGCACAAATGCCGGGGCAGACAATAGTGATCAGTTTTTTGGCTGGATCAGAAACCAGAGGAGGGAGGAAGGAAAAACAGTGTTTGAGATCAAGGAGAAAACAAGTGTACACTCCATTGAGGTGGAAACACCCTACATTGCTTCAAAGGCCCTTCCCGGACAATTTGTGATAATAAAGATCAACGAGGAGGGGGAGAGAATACCTCTTACTATAGCTGACAGTCATCCGAAAAAGGGAACGATCACTCTGATCTTCCAGGAGGTGGGCAAGAGCACAATGCAGCTCGGCGGACTTTCCGGGGGTGACTTTCTGGAAGATGTAGTTGGCCCTCTGGGAATCCCGAGCCATGT
>QIFJ01000285.1 GCA_003229755.1 Pseudomonadota bacterium | reverse complement strand
TGGGGCGGGCCCCGATGGCCTGGGATCCGTTAACCAGGAACAGGACATCGTTTTCCCTGCAGACTGCCCCCAGATCTTCAATGTCAATTACAACGCCGGAAAACGAGTGCGCCCATGTACTGCAGAATATCCGGGTAGACGGTGTTATGGCAGCCTTAAGCTCCTCGGCAGTGGGCATATTATGGGCGGGCTCAATGAACCGGACACGAATTCCCCTCTTTTCCAATCCGAGCCAGGGCAGGATATCAGAGGGGAAGTCATCCCTCACCAGGAGGACCTCATCTCCTGCAGTCAATGGAATTCCGTTTGCCAGCAGGTGAATGCCGTAGGAAGCGCTGTTTGCCAGTATTATCTCATCGTCATCGCAGCCCACCAGCCGGGAAAGGGCCGACCTGAGCCGTTCAGGGACCTCGTTGAACCTCCTGGTCGATAACTGGTGGGGCGCGGACTTCCATTCGATCGCCTCCCTGGCTTCCTGCGCCGCAACCCGGGGCAGGGGTCCCTGGTGGGCGCAGTTCATCCAGATTCGGTCGTCCGGCAGGTTGAAGTCTTTCCTGCAATCGAGACCCATTTTCTCCTCCGGGGCACAGGTTCCGGATAGCTGTAAGGATATCCGGAGATTCGGGAGCGGTGCAGCCGTTCTCTGGTAAAATGTGTCTATTCAGATTCTATTTCAGGGAAGGGATGTTTACAACCGGCTATCTCATTGCCGGGCTGAGCTGAACCAGGCGGCGGCAGTTTCTGTAAAATCTGGCCAGGAATCGGGATCCTGTGTATTCCCCCTCCTTTCTTCCTGTGAGCTCGATGGCCTCGAACTGGGGTCGCAACCCGCGGTAGGCCAGCCACATTTCACACCGCTCGCTTTCGCTTGCTCTTTCATAGGTTTCCATAATAGCGTTTGTCGTCTGCATGACTGTTTCCTCCATTGTTCTGCCAGGCAGCTGCTTGCCTCATTGAGCTGCCGGTAATTTAATTTATCGGCCGTCATCCTTCCGTCCGCCTTCAGACCGTTTCGTCTCACCTGTTTCCCCTGAACCGTATTCGGCGATAAGCCTATCAAGCGCCTTTTCTGACCGCTCCTCTGATTTAGGATCATGGAGCAGCCTGCTGTGCATATGGTATCCGCATATAAGAGAGACGAACTCATACGCGAACTGCCTGAAGTCAGTCTTCTGGTTGAAGTGTCCTTCATAGACAGCAATGCGGGCGGCTTTGGAAAGCATATCAAGGAGGTCCTGAACCATTTCAACGACCTTTTCCCTAACAGTTCCGGGGCGATCATCGAATTCCAGCGCGCTGGCGATAGTAAGACAACCTCCCGGAACTGATCCACCGTCTATCCACTCTTTCCAGTTTCGAAAGATCGCTCGAATTCTTGGAACTCCTC
Source organism: Pseudomonadota bacterium (assembly GCA_003229755.1). Lineage (GTDB taxonomy): Bacteria > BMS3Abin14 > BMS3Abin14 > BMS3Abin14 > BMS3Abin14 > SZUA-178. The sequence continues at coordinate 24,384 of QIFJ01000285.1, read as the reverse complement.
TCGGTTCCTTGATAGCGGGGTTTATAACCTCATTCATAAAGAGCTCTGAAACGGTCTTTATTACCTGCTCCTGAAGGCTCTTTTTGGAGTTGAAATGGGCGAAAAGACCACTTTTTGAAAGCTTGGTGGCCTTGGCTAGTTTTCCTATGGTCAGGTCCTCAAGGCCCGTAACGCTTGCAAGGCTTACGGCCTTTGCCAGGATCTTTTTCCGTGTTTTTTCACCTTTTGACATATATTTCTCCAACAAAATTCTGGCAGGGTTGTAAAAAGTCATCAACTTTGATTTGAAGTCGGACAAAAATAGCACGACCGTTCGGTCGTGTCAACCCGATTTCACACTTTTCTGAGAACTTCGGGCTTTGTCCCAATTTATATGACCTGGAACTCTGGATAGATTTAATTATATTAAGCCGGGGTTATGGCGAACTACGAAACGGGAGCTCGCCTTTACATTCAGGCGAGCTCCCGTTTACAGGTTCTTTTCCCAAAATCCCTGGGCCAGGGTGGGAAAATCAATAAGTCACGTAGAAACCAACAACATAAGTTTTTATCGTATCTTCGCTGGTGGCTCCGATATTCGCGTCAGCCTGGAACGATTCATACCCTGCCTTGATGTTGGCATTGTGGCCCTCTATGAAGTAGGTAACGCCCAAGCGAGTAGAATCATAGCTGCCCTTGTTGTTTGAGGCATCAGCATCCCAATCTTCGAACTCGATCCAGGGCTGCCAATTACCGGTATAATAACCGGCCTGGATATAATATCCATTACCCTGAGACTGGTTGGCATCTACTGATGTAGTCCCATTGTTGTCGAAGTCGAACTGGGTGGCGCCTTCAAGGTCCAGGTCCAGGTAGGCTGCTTCCAGAGTCAGGGCTCCGGTTCCCATTGGGAGATCCGCAAATATATCTCCGGTAAACATCGTATAATCGACTGTGGTACCGGTTGCCAGATCATTGGCAACATCGTTCTGGGTATCAAACGCAGCGCCGACAGCTATGGTTTTCTTCTTGCCGAGATAGGTTGAAAGACCATAATAGCCCGGTTCGGCATCGTAGAAATTAAGCTGCACCCTGGCAGCGAAACGCTCACTGTCCGTGTCTGCTTTCTGAATACCGTCATATACGCCAAGATAATATTTCAGATGCAAAGAATCCGAATAGGAAGTGCTGCCAAACAGGGTTATTCCCAGGTCGCGAACATCCACATCGCCTCTCAATCCTGTATCCGAATCGCTGTAGGTCTTGGTCGAAAAGGTTGAAAGAGCTCGTGTTCCCCAGGTAAGGTTCTTGTAAGTGATCCCCGGGCGGTCGACAGCCATAAGCCCCCCGGAACTTGTAAGGTTCTGGCGGGTCACCGGAGCCATATTTTCTCCGATGATGAAACTTACCGCCTTGCTCGGAGCATATTTGAGAAACGCGTCAATAAGTCTCACATCTCCCCCGGACCCCGCACCTTGTGAAAAATCTGTCTGTAAAAAGATGCTGACATCGTCGTTGACCTTGCCGCCAAGACGAAAACGAGCGCGACGGACTAAAAAATCATCCAGCTTTTCAAAATCACCATCGTCGTCCAGATCAGAATCGGTACTCAAATAAAGGGACTGGAGCCTGAAACCAAGATCGATCGACGCGTTATCGTTAATTTTGATCTTTGCTCCAGCCTCTGCTTTGTCTGCCACAAGGGGCATAGACAGCACAATTGCCATTAATGCAACCGTAAATACTCTTTTCATCACCTACCTCCTTCGCACGCTAAACGGAATTCTGTTCTCAGCTTCCTGAAAAGTTCCAATTTTCCGGAACTGGCACATGTTCCGCTGTCTCCCTCTCCATACTTCCGGGGTTCAAATTAGCGAAGGCTCCAATTGGGTGAGATTACTGCGAGGTTTTCAAGAAGGCTTAGGTATAAGTTTAAACGATATGTCGACCGTTGCAAGTCAGGGATGGTTTCGCTGTCGGTTTTTTAACATTTTCGTATCTGATCCTGTCATGTAAGGACCTGGTACAGAGCATAAAGACCAAGCCCCGCGGCAGCAAGCCCGTAGAACCGGAACATATATATATAAGTGGGATCAGCGGTCAGATCTTCTTTCATGTAGGCAGAAGCATGCCTGCACACGACCTGGAGCACCCATCTTGGAAAGATGGCGCAAAGCACTCCTAATGTCAGCGCCAGCAATGCGATAGCGAGGGAAACGTAATAATCCATTATCCATTAAGGATAATGGATAAATCGGCTTACTGTAAACAGAAAAAGGGAGCCATCTCCGAAGTAGTTGGTGGAATATCCCTATTGTGTATTCATCAGGCCGGGGCTTTGGTGAATCACGAAGCGAAGTTAAAGGGGGACTCTGAAAGCGAGGTGGTTTTTAGCGGAACCCATTTATTATATATTGACCGGCAAATCCACTCAAAAAAAAGGCTCCGAAGCATTCGATGCCGCGGAGCCTTTTTTGGTTTACCAGTAGTTTAACTTACAGGCTAACAACGTTGCTGGCCTGAGGACCCTTGGGGCCGTCTTCTACATCGAAGGTCACACGCTGACCCTCGTCCAGGGTCTTGAAACCCTCGGCCGCAATAGCCGAAAAATGAACAAATACGTCCGGGCCTTCAGACTGCTCGATGAATCCGAAACCTTTTGCCTCATTAAACCACTTTACTGTTCCTTCTGCCATTTTACTTCTCCTTTGTTCTGTTCTTTGTAGTTTTCCGGAACAGCGATTCTGATTCGCAAAACAAAAGGCCCCGGAACATAAAGCACGGGACCTTCAGATTATCCTCAATAAAGCTTATCCGTACCTACAAAACCTGATTACGCCGTGGCAAATCCCACCGGCGAGAGATTATATACGTCAAATGAATTAATAGTGCAAGGGTTTTATTGGGTCTTAAACCACAGAGGTCACTGAGAGCACAGAGCTAAACCTTGGCTTTGGGTTCACCACGGAGGCACGGAGGAGGGTCTTTGGTAAAAGCCATGGCCATTTAAACGATCATAAATGATGAAGCAATCTTCCTTTTTATGTAACACCCGGATCAGTGAGCCTGTTAAGCCACCTTGCTAATTCTTCGCCGATGAGATGGGGGTTGTCCTCCTGAAGATAATGAATCCCGGGTCCTATATCTATTGTCGATAGATTCTTCATTTTGGTTCGACACCAATCGATCTGCTTCTCACGGATAATGCCCCCGGGATCGGCATAAAAGAGAAGCTTCGGAAGTTCTGTTTGTGTGAGCCACGCACTGAAATCCGTTACGGCCTGGTGGACATCCGCAGGCTTACCGTCTATGGGGATCTCATTGGGCCACCGGTGGATGGGCCGACGGCTGCGGATATCGGGAAAGGGCTCCCGGTAGAGTCCCATTTCCTCCTCGGTGAGGGATCGGACCACCGCTTCCGGAAGGAGCTTGTTTATGAAGACATTCATAACAGCGATCAGCAGCCACCCAAGACCCGGGGCACGGAACATCTTGAACCCCATCTTGAAGTCAGGGGGAAAGTCCTTCCACCTTGCCGGCCTGATGATCGCCTCAAAAAGATACAAATCCTGTGTACCTTTTTATGCTCACAATTACGTAATTTGCCTAACAGGTTCGACCCAAGATCTTATATTAATTGCTTCTGTTACTTAGGTTGATTTCTTTTTGGGCCTGCCTGTTCCAGTTTGTGGCTTCCTTTTTGTTATTATTGAATAGCAATTCCTACTCTGGTTTCCTTCGCCAGCATATACATGATCCAGGATTTATCTCTGCTTCCTGAATGCACTTTGGCTCAACAAAAAAGAAATTAATATTGACAGCAAAGCCACAACAAATCCTATCCATGACAATATTAAATAAACCCTTCCAGCAATAATAGAAGCGACAAGCTTGTCAATGAAAGTAATGGAAGAGGCTAGTGCTCCTGCAGAAAGTGTAATCATCGCTCTGTCAAAGCTTTTAGACATTTCATTTTCAGTTTTTATAAGCAGCTCTCTCTCATTTAAGTACTCTTTTCTGCTATTTTGCTCATCATTTTTCATATTTGCCTCTTTAACAGCCATTTTAACAATCTATATCTCTACTCCAACCAATGAGATGCAGGCCTGCTGAGAAACTCCTTTATTGAAACACCCCCTTCGCCTACAAGAAGCTTTACAACGGGAGCAAATTTCTTATTAAATACTTCCATTCCCGGCAAGATACCTTTGTTCCTTCCGCTTTTAACTTCAATAGCCGCTAAACGATCCCCTAAGCGAAGCACAAAATCTACTTCTTTATTCCTGTCTCGCCAGTAAAAAACTTCGACCTTGGAGTGCATAGAGGAATTTATCAAGTGTGCACCAATAGCCGACTCAACCAGTCGGCCCCAGAATGCCGGATCGTTCTGTGCTACATCAATTGAATGGATATTCTGAGATGTAATAAAAGATGTATTAAGCACATTAAGCTTTGGGCTCGAAGCTCTTCGGCGGACTTGGCTCCCAGAGTATTTTTCAATGCCTGTAAGCATTCCAGCTCCCGATAATAGCTTAAGGTACTCTGCCAAAGTCGTAGTGTTGCCGGCATCTTGGAGCTGTCCGAGCATTTTGTTGTAAGAAAGAATTTGCCCAGAGTAATCGCAGCCTAACTGGAAGAGCCTCCTTAAGAGGGCTGGCTTCTGGATATTGGTCATAAGAAAAATATCTCTCGAAATAGTTGTCTCAACCAGAGAGTCATTAATATAATCAGACCACCTTATTTGATCCTCTATTAACAGTGCGGCACCCGGATACCCTCCAAAGAACAGGTATTGTTCTAAATCCCACCCGAAAGCTTTTTTCATCTCTGTGTAAAGCCAGTGTGTGATATGGATAAGCTCAAACCGGCCTGCCAGGCTCTCAGTAAGGCCCTTCTGCATTAATAACGGAGAAGAGCCCAGGATAACGGCTTTAACAGGAATGCCTTCTGCTGAATCTTCATCCCACAGCCGCTTAACAGTCTCTTGCCATCCCGGCACCTTTTGAACCTCGTCTAGCACAAGGAGAAATTCCCTTCGCTTTCCCTCGAGTCTTGTCTGTCTGCGAGCATTATTCCATACCTGTTCGATCCATACGCTGTCCCTCAATGTGGGTGAATCAGCTGTTTGCATAAGAGAGGCCATATTGATAGCCTTCATGACCTGTTGTGCAAGAGTGGTTTTGCCGGTTTGCCGAGGACCAGCCAGAACCTGAATGAATTTGCGCGGCTCCTTTAATCGGGTCATGAGGGTATTAAATGCTGGACGTCTGTAGGTGGTTTCCATGTACTGAACCTTACCACAGCATTACAATTTACTCAACAGAGTGAGTAAATTTACTCAATACTTTGAGTAAATTGTATATATCGCCAATTGTTTAATGTTATTAGGGGTTTGCGTGCGGATAATTTGATTTTTATTGGTGTACTCTTGAGTTGGTACGTGTGAACATGGTGTTATGCAAAGCAATTGCCCCAATATCCTTACTCTCTTTGTGTGCGGTATGTACCCCCGTCTGCCCCTGTGAAACCCTGTGTTGAAAGCTCTTATTTCTTTATGTGAAACCCACATCAAGGCTTTTCTTTGCGAGCTTTGCGCCTTTGCGTGAACCAAGCCCTCTGGTTTTCTCCGTGTCCTCCGTGCCTCAGTGGCGAAAATAAGCCTATCTACCTCTGGATTTAATTCTGTCTCGCACTTTTTCAATTCTCCAGCTCACCATCTCCTTGTTATCGTACTTATCAAAGATCTCCTGGTAAAGCTCAAGGGACTCTTCGAGTTTCTCCTCTTCTTCCAGGGTGGCGGCCAGATTGAACTTGGCATCCAGGAAAAGCTCCCCTTCCGGGTACCTGATGAGGAAGTTCCTCCAGGCGCGTTCGGCTTCCGGTAGCTGGCCCTTGGATTGTGTGATACCCGCGAGCTGGAAATATGAGTCATCCACCAAGTCCGATGCGGGGTAGCGTTCGATGAGGGTACGGTACTCGATCTTGGCCTGTTCGAGCTGGAGAAGCTTATAGTAACACTCAGCGATCCTGTACTGGTGGTTGTCGTCGTTAACTACTGTATCGAAAGCGGTTATCAGCCTGTAGTATTCCACTATCGCCCTGGCGCAGTTATCCAGTTTGAACTCGTAGATCCGGGCTATCTGGAGCTGAGACTCCATGGCTCTTTCGCCTTTGGGGAACCGCTTGAGAAGTTCGCGATAGTCATTAATCGCGTTCATGTATTTACTCATATAAAGGGAGTAGATAAGGGCTCTCTGGAAGAGAGCCTCCTCCACCTGTTTGGACTTCGGATATTTTACAAGAATATCCGTGAGGATGGACACGGCCACACCAGGCTGGTTCGCGTCCAGGGCCGCCATTGCCCGGCTGGAAAGCTCCGCTTCCTCACCGCCGCTGCAGGAAAAAATGATAGTTAGACAAGCGATCAGAAGAAAGAGTCTTGCGAAGGCTCTCTTCAAGCTTCCCCTTCCGTGGCTTCCCCTTCCGTGGCGTCCCCTTCCGTGGCGTCCCCTTCCGCAGCTGCTTCAGGCTCCTGGATAAGAGCCACAGAAACAACCTTTTCTTTGGTGTCGGTCATGTCGATCAGCTTAACGCCCTGGGAGTTCCGTCCATAAATGGAGATACCATTCACGGGTATCCGGATCAGCCGCCCGGCGTCGGTAATAGCCATGATCTCCTCTTCGGATCCTACCTGGAGGATGCCCACCAGTTTCCCCACTTTGGAGACGACTCTCACCGAGCGTACCCCCTTGCCGCCGCGCTTGATGGGGTTGTAATCCTTCATGGCTGTACGCTTTCCGAACCCTTTTTCCGTTACGGTAAGCAGGTAGGCTGTGTCGTTCACTACCTCCATACCCACAGCCCTGTCTCCCTTTTCCAGCCTGATCCCCCGCACTCCCCGGGCAGTCCTGCCCATGGGCCTCACGTCGGATTCATGGAAGCGGATTCCCTGGCCTTTGAATGTGGAGATCAGCAGATCTTTTGTGCCATCTGTAATAGCTGTATTTATAAGACGGTCATTTTTGTCCAGGGATATGGCGATGATCCCCGATAAGCGAGGGTTGGCGAATGCAGAAAGGACTGTCTTCTTAACAACTCCCTTTTCCGTTCCCATGACAACGTACAGGTCATCGGAAAACTCTTTTATGGGCAGGAAAGCTGTTACCTGCTCTTTGTCCTCCAAGTCGAGCATGTTAACGATGGGCTTGCCCCGTGCAGTCCTTCCAAGCTGGGGGATCTTGTGAACCTTGAGCCAGTGGACCCTTCCCCGGTCGGTGAAGAAAAGGATGTAGTTGTGATTCGTCGCCACGAAGATGTGTTCGGCAAAATCCTTGTCCTTCATGGCCAAGCCGGTAAGCCCCTTGCCTCCACGGTGCTGGCTCCGGTATAGCCTCGTGGAGGTTCTTTTAAGGTAGCTTTCGTGGGAAACAGTAACAAGCATCTCCTCATCAACGATGAGATCTTCTAAAGACAGCTCCTCCGTTTCCTTGACGATCTCGGTGCGCCGTTCGTCGCCGTACCTTTCCTTTATTTCGGTAAGCTCTTCAACGATCACGGCAAAAAGTTTCTCCTCGTCAGCCAGAATCCCCTTGAGGCGCCTTATTTCCTTCTTTATGGCTTTGAGTTCCTCGTCTATCTTTTCCCTTTCAAGACCTGTCAACCGGGACAGGCGCATCTCCAGTATCGCGTTTGCCTGCTGTTTTGACAGGCCGAACTTCTCGATCAGGCCGGCTCGTGCAGCGGGCACGTCTGCTGATTTGTTTATGAGCCTGACAACTGCATCGATGTTGTCCAGGGCAACTTTGAGCCCCTCCAGTACGTGGGCGCGCTCCTCGGCTTTGTCAAGCTCGAACCGGGTCCTTCTCGTTACCACCTCCACCCTGAAATCGATGAAGTGGCCGAGGAGGGTCTTTATGTCAGCAAGAAGCGGTTGGTTCCTGTGGATCGCCAGCATCTGGACGCCGAAGGTTGTTTTCATCTGGGTCATGGAATAGAGCTGGTTTAACAGGACCTCCGCGATCTCGTCGCGTTTTATTTCAATCACCAGCCTCATGCCGTCCCTGTCGGACTCGTCCCTCAGGTCGGCAATGCCCTCTAACCTCTTTTCCTTGACCAGCTCCGCGATCTTCTCGGCAAGCCTGGCCTTGTTTACCTGATAGGGAAGTTCTGTAACGACTATCCGGGTCTTACCCTTTTCCTGCCGCTCTATAACGGTCCTCGCTCGCACCTGTATATGACCGCGGCCGGTGGAGTACGCATCCCTTATTCCCTTGGTTCCATAGATGAAGCCGCCTGTAGGAAAATCGGGGCCCGGCATTATCTTCATAATGTCATCGATCGTGGACGAGGGGTTCTTTATCAGGAGGATGCAGGTTTCGATAAGTTCTGTCAGGTTGTGGGGTGGTATATTCGTCGCCATGCCCACGGCGATTCCGGATGTGCCGTTGGCCAAGAGGTTCGGAAACCGAGCCGGCATGACCAGGGGTTCGGTAAGGGTATCGTCGTAGTTGGGTCCGAACTCAACGGTATCTTTTTCTATGTCCTGCAGCAGCTCTCCTGCCACGCGCCCCATACGTATCTCGGTGTACCGCATGGCCGCCGCGGCATCGCCGTCAACGGACCCGAAATTACCCTGACCATCTACCAACAGGTACCTTAGAGAAAAGTCCTGAGCCATACGAACTATAGTGTCATAAACGGCTGTATCCCCGTGGGGATGGTATTTTCCTATGACATCTCCAACAATACGCGCTGACTTCTTGTAGGGTTTGTTGTACGCGTTGCCGAGTTCGTGCATGGCAAACAGGGTCCGCCGGTGAACAGGCTTTAGGCCATCCCTCACGTCGGGAAGCGCCCTTCCCACGATCACGCTCATGGCGTAATCCATGTACGAGTTTTTCATCTCGTCTTCGATATTTACTTGATTTATGGGAGCGCTGATCGGTTGCAAAAGATCGGTCATATTTTACCTGGTTTCTAGTTTCTAATTTCTAGTTTCTAGCAACCCCAGACTCAAGCGGAAATGTATTAGCCAGGTATTTAATTTACTGGAAACTAGAAACCCGAAACTCGGAACTGAAATTTAGATATTATTAAATATCTAAATTTCTTACCCTGAGTGCGTTTTTTTCTATGAACTCACGCCTGGGCTCTACCGTATCCCCCATGAGTATCGTGAATATCTCATCTGCCTCCACGGCGTCTTCTATTGAAACCCGCACAAGGGACCGCCTCTCTGGATCCATGGTAGTCTCCCAGAGCTGGCCCGGGTTCATCTCTCCCAAGCCCTTGTATCGCTGTATGGTAACGCCTTTCCTGCCTCTGGCCAGGATGAAAGATACAAACTCATCGATCCTCCGGGTGCTCAGGAGCTCTTCATCGCCTTCGGTCACCACCAGCTCCTCCCCCAGGGTCTTCAGGCTCTTGCCCAGCCTGATCATTTCCTGATACTTGGGTCTTGTCAGGAGCTCGGAGTTAACCGTCGTGACCCACACCGACCCGTTTCGCCTGGTTTTTACCCTGGCTATGGTGCAGGAGTGCTCCTCGTCTTTTTCAAGCTCCACGTCCATGGGCAAGATCTCGGGATAGACATTACTCACATAGGTTTGAACATTTTTGAGAGCGCGGCCCAACTTTTTTCTGTCCTTAAGGGCTTCTGCCACAAGCCGTTCCAGAGACATTGCCGACAGCACTTTCGCGTCGATGCGCCTGCGGTCGAATCGATCCATGAGCTCGGTGTATCTGACTGCCCGGTTGACTGTATCCAGAAGGATCTTCCCCTCCAGCTTTTCACTATTGGTGACCGAAGAAAGGATCAGATCCTTTACGCCCATCTCGATCAGAAAGTTTTTCATCTCCCCCTCGTTCTGCAGGTATCGACCCTCTTTGCCCTTCTTTATTCGGTAAAGGGGAGGTTGCGCAATATACAGGAACCCCCTCTCGATGAGTTCGCGCAGCCTGTAAAAAAAGGTCAGGAGCAGGGTTCGTATGTGGGATCCGTCAACGTCCGCGTCAGTCATGATGATTATCTTGTGATATCTGAGCTTAGCCGGTTCGAACTCCTCGCTTCCCACTCCCGAGCCGAGGGCGGTGATAATTGTCCTGATCTCCTGATTGGACAGAACCTTGTCGAAGCGTGCCTTTTCGACATTCAGGATCTTTCCTCTCAGGGGCAGGATCGCCTGTGTCCTGCGATCCCGGCCCTGCTTGGCTGAACCTCCCGCGGAGTCTCCCTCAACCAGGAACAGTTCCGCCAGAGCAGGGTCTTTTGTCTGGCAGTCGGCCAGCTTTCCAGGGAGATCTGATATCTCAAGAGCACCCTTTCGCCTGGTGAGCTCTTTGGCCTTTCTTGCTGCGTCCCGGGCCCTGGCAGCCTCACTCGCCTTGGTCACTATCTTTCTGGCAACAGTGGGGTTTTCCTCCATAAAGTTCGACAGGCCTTCGTTTACCTGTGTCTCCACAAGGCCCTTGATCTCGCTGTTGCCCAGCTTCATCTTGGTCTGTCCCTCGAACTGGGGATTGGGAAGCTTCACAGATATAACGGCAGTAAGTCCCTCCCGGATGTCGTCTCCTGTCAGGCCGTTCTTTACATTTTTCAGGAGGTTATTGGAAGATGCGTAGTGGTTCACCGTCCTGGTAAGCGCTGCTTTGAAACCCACAAGGTGGCTTCCTCCCTCGTGGGTATTGATATTATTGGCAAAAGAAAAGAGGTTTTCGGCGTAACCGTCGTTGTACTGGAGGGCGATATCCACTTCTACTTCACCCTTCTTGCCGGATATGGAGATGGGTTTCTTGTGGACAACGGCCCTGTTCCTGTTCAGGTGCTCCACAAAAGAAATTATTCCGCCTTTGTACTGGAATTCGTTCTTCTTGTCCGCCCGTTCATCCTCGATCTTTATATATACGCCGGCATTAAGGAAGGAGAGTTCTCTTAAGCGCTTTGACAGGATGTCGAAGGAGTACTCCGTTGTCTCAAAGACCTTGCTGTCCGGCAGGAAGGTTATTTTGGTCCCGGTTTTTCTGGTCTTGCCGATAGCTTCAAGCTTTCCGGTGGGTTTACCCCTTTTATAGGTCTGTTGATAGACTTTCCCCTCCCGCCTGATCTCCAGGAGGAGCCACTCGGAAAGAGCATTTACAACAGAAACCCCGACACCGTGGAGGCCGCCCGATACTTTGTAGGCGGAGCTTTCGAACTTGCCACCTGCGTGAAGGGTTGTCATAACAACTTCCGCGGCGGGTTTTTTTGCCTCCTTGTGTCTGTCTACCGGGATGCCGCGACCGTTATCCTCCACGATGACACTGTTATCAGCTCTAATAGTAACAAGGATCTTGTCGCAGTAGTCAGCCATGGCTTCATCGATGCTGTTATCCACCACTTCGTACACCAGGTGATGAAGGCCCTCAGTGGAAGTGTTTCCAATGTACATTGCGGGTCTGCGCTGAACCGCTTCCAGTCCTTCAAGGACTTTGATCTCCTTTGCGGTGTACATCTTGCCCTGCATTGTGCTGGTAGCTTTTTTTCTGGCAGGGGCTTTTTTCACCTGAACCTTGGATCCTGCTTTTGATGCTTTTTTCCTCTTTGCCGCGGCTCCGATTGTTTTTCCGGCGCCTCCGGAGATCTTTGCGGTTCTAGCATTCTTTTTCTTTTTGGTTTCAGCCAAGTTTTAATCTCCCTTGTTCCCAATTTTTTCTATTTTCCCGTCTTTTACCGTCATAACGCATCCCTTGCGGTCAGACAGAAACATATAGTCATCGCCAGTCGTGGTGACAACAAACTGGGCATCTATTTCCGTGATCAATGAACCCAGGGCCCTTCTTCTTGTCTCGTCCAGCTCAGAGGCAACGTCATCTAACAGCACCAACGGGTAGCTGCCCCGCTTGTCTTTCAGGGTCTTGGCAACGGACAGTTTAAAAGCGAGAACGGCGGCTCTCTTCTGTCCCTGGGAACCGTACCTTGCCAGGCTCTGTCCACCAAGAAAAAAACTTATATCATCCCTGTGTGGTCCGACCGTAGTATGGCAGGCTTCCATGTCGCGCGTCTTCGCATCCATAAAACCTTTGTCAAGAGCTTCTGTAATATCCTCTTTCGAAGCGTTGCTCTCCAGGCAAAAGGTGGGAAGGTAGTCCAGGCTGAGCTTTCCGTCAAGGCCCAACTCTTTGCCGATGCGCTCCATGTGAGGGTTGATCTCTGAAAGAAGTCCGACTCTGTGTTTGATGATCACGGAGGCAGCGCCGGAAAGGGATCTTGTCCAGCTTTTCCACTCTTCTTTCGAGGCGCCTGGGTTCCTTAAGAGCGCATTCCTGTTTCTCAGAACCCTCAGAAACTTTCTGTATTCAGCAGCGTATCCATCCGTCTTCTGAAAAATTGCCCTGTCAATAGCTTTTCTCCTCGACGACGGGCTTCCTGAGACCAGACCTACATCCTCCGGAATAAAACTCACAATTCCCGACCACCTCAGGTACTCATCAGGAGATGGTATCTTCTTCTCGTCAAGAAACTGATCGCGGCTATCGTGCGCCAGTGAGAAAGAGGCTGTCCAACCTGTCAGTGTGTTTTCAAATCTGCCGGTCACTCTGCACATGTCGGCACCATGTTCGATCATTTCTGACCTACTCGCTGACTTGAAGGATTTGAGGGTTCCCAGATATCCGACCGCCTCTAAAAAGTTGGTCTTGCCCTGACCATTCCCTCCAACAAGCAGGTTGAAGCGGGGATGAAGATAAACCTTCTGTTTTTTCAGATTCCTGAATCGGTCCAGTTCGGTCCAGAGAAGCTTCATACTCAGACGCGCATAGGCATGATAACCGCTATGTATCCTTCGTCTTCCTTTTGGGTTATCAGGCAAGGGCTTAGCTCATCAGAAAGATTTACGGTAATGTCGTCTGCATCCATTGTCCCGAGTGTGTCAAGCATGTACTTGGCATTGAAGGTTATTTCCATATCGTCGCCGTCGTATTGGATCGGCACCGATTCTGTTGCCGCTCCCAGGTCCGGGTTGTTGGTATGGATTGTAAGCAATGTTCCGGAAAAGGAGAACTTGACCGCACGGGATCTTTCAGATGACAAAAGGGCCACCCTTCGAATGGCTGATGTAAGGGCTTTCCTTGAAACTATAGCAGCGCTCATGTCACCCTTCGGGACCACCTGTTGATAGCTGGGGAACGACATATCTATAAGGCGCGTTGTAAGCACTGTTGAGTTTTTCCTGAAAACGCCGTGCTGTTTTGCGAAGTCAAGCTCTATATCACCGTCTCCCTCGTCCAGCAGGCGTTTAACCTCGTTAAGTGATTTCCTGGGTATTACAACGCTCTCACCTGGCCGGATCTTTCCATTGGCCTCCCTGATCACCATTGCAAGTCTGTGACCATCCGTTGCCACCATGCGGACAAACCCCTTGCCGGAATCCTCCTCCATGGAAAAAAGTATCCCTGTGAGGTTGTATCTGGTCTCATCTGTAGATGCCGCGTAAATTGTTTTCCTTATCATCTCCTTGAAAACCATGGAATCGAGGAAAAAGAAATTAGAGTCTTCATAACCCGGAAGATTTGGAAAATCCTGAGCTGGCAGACCCTTCAGTTCAAAAGAGGAGGTACCGCAAGTTATTTGTGATACGTTATCTTCCTTAACCTGCAGCGTAATTTCAGACTCCGTCGGAAGCTCTTTTATTATTTCAAACAGCTTTCGCGCCGAAATGGTTACGGCACCCTCGCTTTTTGTGGCTGCCTCAATGTATCCCGAAAGACCAACCTCCATGTCTGTCGCCAGCAATTTGAGCTTTTTCCCTGTCCCGTCCAACAAAACGTTGCTGAGAATAGGAACCGTATTCTTTCTCTCAACGATATTTTGTACGCGGGACAGGCCCCGGAGAAAATCTTCCCTATTTACTGAGAACGCTAACACTACAGACCTCCTGTTCTTGGTTTATAAACATCAGAGTCGGCCCCCTGCTTCGATAATACAAACACACCCTGACAGTGCTGTATGTCTTCGATGATATATCATTTACTTGAAATAAATTCTTCGAGCTTTTGTGTGAGAGAATAATTGTCCCGCTGTTGCTCTGTCGCAGCACAAACGGTGCTCATGATAATGGTGTGATTTTTCGAAAGCTGCTTCTCACCGTAAGTGTCACTTAACACTTCTTTTAATTATAAATAAAATATAGTAGTAGGTAAAGAAGTAACTGTGTATTCCGGGGAAATGTCTATAAATGTTCGGAAGTAAAGAAAAACAGGTGTGGATGATTCTGTGGGAGAATATGAGGATATATTTTATTAATCCACAGAAACACCATGACAATATTTTTCTACAAATCTTTCCATAGACTTATCCAGTGGGTTAACAACAACTTTTCACCAAAGAGAAGAAGACTTATAGGTCTTCGATCTTCCTGGTGAGGGTATCCATTGTCCTCTCATAACCAGGGTCGTTCCCGAGTATGTTTTCCACCTTTTGCAGGGCATGCATAACAGTAGTATGATCCCTTCCCCCGAACTGTCTACCGATCTCAGGAAGAGAGAGATCGGTAAGGCGCCGAGTAAGGAACATGGCTCCGTGCCGCGGCAGGATGAGGGCTTTGTTTTTCTTTTTGGATTTCAGGTCGCTTATCTTGAGGTTGTAAAAACCGGCAACCTCTTTCTGTATCTGGTCCACAGTAATGATCTTCTGTTTCTGGTCGATGAAGTTTTTCAGGGCTTCCTCGACCAACTCCATGGTTATAAATTTTGCTTTCTTGATGGTGGCAAAGGCAACAACCCGCAGCAGGTAACCTTCGAGCTCCCTGATGTTGGACGTTGTGTTTTCCGCCATGAAAAGAGAGACCTGCTTCGGAAGAGAGATGCCGGAAAGCTCTGCTTTTTTCTCCAGGATGGCAACTTTTGTTTCCAGGTCCGGAGGTTGTATGTCCGCTACAAGACCCCATTCAAAACGGGAGCGCAGGCGCTCTTCCAGGTCGGGGATCTCTTTTGGGAACTTATCAGATGAAACCACTATCTGTTTGTGAGAATCAAAGAGAGTATTAAAGGTGTGGAAGAATTCCTCCTGGGTTCTTTCCTTCCCGGCTATGAACTGAATATCGTCTACCAACAAAACATCCATGTTCCTGTACATCTCTCTGAACTGAACCATGCGGTCAAACCTCAGAGAGTTTATCAGGTCGTTCATGAATCTTTCCGAGGACAGGTAACAGAGCTTGGAAGAGGGGTCGTGTTTCAATACGTGATGTCCAATGGCGTGCATGAGGTGGGTTTTCCCGAGACCGACACCTCCGTAAACAAAAAGAGGATTGTAAGACCTTGCAGGGTGCTCTGCGACCGCCATAGCAGCTGCATGGGCAAACTGGTTCGAGGAACCCACGACAAAGGAGTCAAAGGTATATTTTGGATTCAGGCTTCTATTGTTTGACTTTGCATTGTGATATTCGGAAGGGTGGGTGATCGCTGTATCCTCTGTGGGTTCGGGTTCAGCTACCCCAGGCTCGTTTATGGCCCCACCCCCGACAACTATCTTAACAGCCAGTTTCTTGCCGGACAGGGACTGAACCGATTTTGTCATAGTGGTTATATAGTTTTCCTCTATCCAGTCACGGATGAAAGAATGAGGTGCCTCCAGAACCAGGTTCTTGTTATCCAGGGATTTAGGCTCGAGGGGACCGAACCAGGTGTTATATATGTGAGCGTTTACCTCGTCCTCAAGAGAGTCGAGAACTCTATTCCACAAATCGGCAGCAGGCATTTTCCGTTCAATTCCAAAGGTTTTGAGCCGACAGAACGATGTCTGTACGCTCTTTACTTACACACAGGGTTTTCCACAGGTGTGGAAAGGCTAAAAACACTTTAAATAATAGTAATTTACGGCTTTATAACGACTACCTGAGGGGCATTGTCACCGACACCTGTAGATTTGTGGAATGATAGTAAAAAAAAATGATTTATCGGTAACTTAAAACCTTTTGGCAGTCGTGGAGAGAGGTTGCTCTCACCGCCGGCCAGCCGGACCCAACTGCCGACTTCGGCATCCTGGATTCCTCCCGGCACCCTCCTCAGTAGGGGTAAGGTTCTGTATATCAGATGGGTTCAGATTTGGGCAAGCGAAATTGAGTGATTCGGGCTGCAAAATTAAACTTTTTTCGTTTCATAGTGGGTGACCGATTTGAAAGCACAGCATCTTGTAGTCAGCAAGCCACGCTTAAGTGTGGAGTTCCAAGTTCCAAGCAAACCAGCAACCAACAACTATCAACTTATTAATTTTCATCCTCCTACCTCTACCAAAGGGCTATACTATATCCTTGAATAACCTAAATTTCTCTGTTATATAATCTCGTTCCTTTTTATTTTGCAGGCACACAGGTTACAGATGACCAAAAAGAAAACCCCTATAACGTGGGATAGAAATAGCAGGAGGAAACACCTTGAAAAGAACATACCAGCCGAGCAACATTTCCCGGAAGAGAACACACGGGTTCAGGCTTCGGATGAGAACAAGGTCAGGTCGATTGATAATGAAACGAAGACGGGCCAGGGGAAGAAAGCGCCTGTCCGTCTGAGTGATCGGAGGTTGGATCTTCGATTCCCTGGTTCGGCCCGTCTGCGTAGCCGCTCTGACTACCTGAGGATCCAGCAAAAGGGCAAAATGAAAAAGGGCCGCTTTCTGATTCTTCTTTCCCTTGAAAATGGATTAACCACCTCACGGTTCGGGCTGACGGTTTCAAGGAAGTTAGGCAATGCCGTAAAGAGAAACCGCGTACGAAGACGCATTCGGGAGATAGAGAGGATTCACATGCGCCGGATAAAAACAGGCTTTGACGTTGTGGCAATAGCAAGAGGCAGAGCTCGGGATGCGGGCTTTAATGAGATGAAGGAGGAATATCTGGAACTGGCAAGAAACGCTGGCCTGACAATAGAGGGGTCCGGAGATTGAAACAGCCGATCATGGTTGCAGTAAAGATATACAGAACGTGGATATCTCCCGCGCTGCCGGCATCGTGCAGGTTCATACCCACATGTTCGGAATATGCCCTCGAGGCTATTGAGACTCATGGGACTGTTAAGGGAACTGCGCTTTTTGTAACGAGAATCCTCAAGTGCCAACCCCTCACAAGAGGGGGGCTGGATCCTGTCCCTGCCGCCAGGGGAAGGAAGGCCGTATAGATGGAGGATCAATCAAAGCGGCTGTTCCTCACTCTCGCCATATCATTTATTTTTCTGTTTGTTTACCAGTACTACTTCGTAGCGCCCCAGAGGGAACAGCAGGGCTCACCTGCTGTTGAGGAAGGTACTCAGGTGCCGGAAGCGGCAGAGACTGAGACCGTTCCCGTCCAGGTGGCTCCCGGCAAGACAGCCGAACCCATAGTTGCGGGAGAGGAGAAGACCATAAGGGTCGACACTCCTCTTTACACCGCAGTCCTCACTAACAAGGGCGGTGTTTTAAAAAGCGTCATCCTCAAGAACTTCCTGCAGAACTTGAAGGATCCAGACTCGAGAGTACAGCTTGTAAGAGATCCATCCGGCACAAATTTTCCCCTGACGGCTGAACTGGTTGGCGTTGGAGGGCCATTGGGTTTTGCGGAGGCCCTGTTTCTGGTCGAAGGAGGGGACATGGTCCTGGCAGAGGGTGAGGAGGGCAGTGTTACTTTCAGGTACAGAACCCGCGACGGGCTTGAGATGTCCAAATCTCTGACCTTTTCCGGAAACTCCTATGCTGTTGACGGACAGGTCAGGCTGGTGAACCGTTGGACAGATCCCATCTCCGGACGACTGATTTATTCGTGGACACCGGGACTGGAGGTCCTTGGGGAAAAGACCGGCAGCAGGATGACCAGCAGGTACGGCTTTAAGGGCGCTGTTGTCCGGACCGAAGGCAAGTCCAGAAAGATCAAGAGCAAGAAGCTCGACGGCACAGTGCTTTACGAGGAGATCCCCGACTGGATCGCCAGCCAGGATATGTATTTCGTGGCGGCCATGCTTCCGAGGAACGGCTTGGAAAGAGCTATTGTCAGGAAGATGGACGACGGCAGGGTAGCGATCGGCCTGTACACACAGGTAAAGCTGGAACCGGGCACAGCCACGAGCCTGAAGGCCCTGACCTATATGGGCCCCAAGGAATTGGATTCGCTTAAGGCAGTTGATCCCTCCCTTGCCGAGACCGTGGACATGGGTTGGTTCGCCTTTATCGCCAAGCCACTGCTTGTGCTTATGAACTATTTTTACAGGTATGTCGGCAACTACGGCACGGCCATCATTATATTGACTATCCTCATAAAGATCGCTTTTATCCCCTTTTCCAACGCGAGCTTCAAGTCCATGAAGAATATGTCGAAGCTCCAGCCCCAGATAAATGTGCTGAGGGATAAGTACAAGAAGGACAAGGAGAAACTCAACCAGGAGATCATGGCCCTGTACAGAGAGAACAAAGTCAACCCGGCGGGTGGATGCCTGCCCATACTTGTGCAGATACCGGTATTTTTTGCCCTTTACAGAGCGCTGCTGGGAGCCATAGAGCTCAGGCATGCCCCGTTCGTGTTGTGGATAACAGACCTGTCCGCCAAGGATCCGCTTTACATAACTCCTATCGTGATGGGCGCCTCAATGTTCCTGCAGCAAAAGATGACACCCGCCACAGGGGACCCCAGGCAGCAGCAGATCATGCTCTTCATGCCCATTGTCTTCACCGCCCTGTTCGTAAACCTGCCTTCGGGTCTGGTTATATACTGGACTGTGAACAACATCCTGACAATAGGGCATCAATACTATATGCTCAAGGGCCACAAGAAAAAAGAAGCTGAAGAGCCCGAAAAGCCGGCAGTAAAGCAAAAATCCAAGAAGGGCAGGAAATAAATCCCAACCCTCCAGTAACATGCCTGACACCGATATCATCGCGGCCGTCTCCACACCTCCCGGCCCGGGCGGTGTAGGAATGGTGAGGATCTCCGGACCGGATGCAATTTTGCTTTGCAAGCGGATCTTTACGCCCACAGGTGGGTGGAAAGGCTTTCCGCCGGAGCAACGCCTCGCTCTTGTCGGCCGCGCCCACCAGCCCGATGTTCCGACTGACTCCATCGACCAGGCTGTCTTAATAACCTTTCATAAACCGCGATCATATACCGGAGAGGATACGGCAGAGATAACGGCCCACGGCGGCCCCCTTATTCTTAGAGCGCTGCTGGAGGCTGCGGTGGATGCCGGGGCAAGATTGGCTGAGCCGGGGGAGTTTACCCGAAGAGCATTTTTGTGCGGCAGGATGGACCTTGCTCAGGCAGAAGCGGTGGCGTCCCATATATTCGCGGCAACCGACGAGGCCCGAAAGGTCATGCTGCGTCAGGTTGATGGAGCTCTTTCAGGGGCAGCGGGAAAGATCAGGGAAAAGCTCAAAGAGGCAAAGGTCCTGAGCGAATCGGCCATAGATTTCCCGGAGGATGTCGAAGAACCTGAGGCGGAGCACCTCAGGACACTGATCTCCGACTCCAGGCTTCTGGCACAGGAGCTGATCTCAACGGCAAAGGAGGGGATCGCCCTTGCCGACGGTCTTTCTGTGGCCATCACCGGCACACCGAACGTGGGAAAGTCGAGCCTGCTTAATGCCCTTCTGCAGGAAGAGCGGGCAATAGTACACGAGATACCTGGAACCACCAGGGATTTTATCGAGGCAAGGATAGAGATAAGGGGGATACCGCTGAAGGTTGTGGACACGGCAGGCATAAGAGAGGGCGCCAGTGAAGTGGAAGTGGAGGGCATCTTCAGGACGAGAAAGGTTATGAAAAAAGCCGATCTTGTCCTGGTGGTCATTGACCAGTCAAAAAAGCTGGGAAAAGGAGACAGGACCCTGCTGAAAGAAACAGAAAATGCGCAAAGAATTATTGTGGCCAACAAAACAGATCTGCTCACCGCAAACAGTGAGATGCCAGAGGAGGCAGTTTATATCTCCGCCAAAACAGGGGAGGGGATAGAAAAGCTTAGGGATGCTGTGTATCAGACCGCTTTCGGCAACCAGAAACTGTCTTCGGGAGCAGTGGTAACATCGCTTCGCCAGAAGAGGGCCCTTGCGGGGGTGATAGAGTCCTGCAAGCGGGCGCTGGAAGTTTCCAGTCCCGAAGCGTCTCCAGAATGCCTCGCAGTGGATATAGACGAGGCGTTGATGCACATGGGAGAGCTCGTGGGTGAGGTTACAAACGACGAGATTTTGGAGGAGATCTTCTCCCGGTTCTGCATCGGTAAATAGAATTACAATTATGTAATCTCTCAAATAATTGTCGGGTTAAGTAAGATGTATCCATCAGGCCGGGTTTTTGGGTGTAATCACTCGCCTTCGCAACCCCCTTTGAGCTTCGCTTCGTGATTCACCAAAACCCCGGCTTGATTTGAAAGGAAAGTGAAAATGACATTTTTCGTTTTCCGCGGAGTAAAAAGCCTTGGATGGAATTTTTGCGACCCTATCAATATTGACCGCCAACTAATTTGGAGATAAACAGATATTAGAGCATTGGAAATTAGAGCATTAGATCATTGGAAATTAGGAATTAGCTAGTTATTATTAGCTTCGTTTGCATTTAACCTGGGTCATGGGTCATGGGTCACGGGACAGAAGGAAACGTTTCACGTGAAACAATCTGAAAACAAGCCTGGTAATGATCGATTCCGCCACCCGACGGAATTTGATGTAATAGTCGTGGGCGGCGGCCACGCCGGCTGTGAGGCATCCATGGCTGCTGCCAGGATGGGCATGACGACCCTGATGCTGACGATCTCTATTGACCAGATAGCCCACATGTCATGCAATCCAGCCGTAGGCGGCCTGGCGAAGGGCCACCTCGTCAAGGAGATAGATGTCATGGGGGGAATCATGGCTGAGGCCATAGACGAGACGGGAATCCAGTACAGGAGGCTGAACACACGGAAGGGGCCTGCTGTACGTTCATCTCGCGCCCAGGCTGATATGTATAAATATAAGACATGGGTCAGGGAAAGGCTTGAGACAACGGAGGGGCTGCATATAAAACAGGGAATGGTGGAGGGCTTTCTGACAGACGGCCAGAAGGTTGTGGGTGTGCACACCCAGTCGGGAGAGGAGTTTGCATCCAGGACCGTAGTTATTGCAACCGGAACATTTCTTAACGGATTGATACATGTGGGGATGACCCAATATGCAGCCGGAAGGGCGGGAGAGTTTCCGGCCCTGATGCTCTCGGGTGCTCTGGCGGCCCTGGGGCTGAATGTGGGTCGCCTGAAGACGGGAACAACGCCAAGACTTGATGCCAAAACCATAGATTTCGATGTAACTACCCCCCAGTACGGCGATGAGGAGCCGCTGCCGTTTTCCTTCAGGACGGAGTCCATCGAGAGGGAGCAGGTGCCGTGCTGGATAACAAGGACGACAGAAAAAACCCACCTTGCCATCAGGGATGGACTGGACCGGTCCCCGCTGTATGCCGGCGTTATCAAGGGAGTCGGGCCACGGTACTGTCCCAGCATCGAGGATAAGATCGTACGGTTCCCGGACAAGATAGGACACCAGATATTTCTTGAACCAGAGGGTCTTCAGACGAGGGAGTACTATCCCAATGGAATCTCTACGAGTCTGCCCATAGACATTCAGATCAGGATGCTCAGAACTATCCCCGGGCTGGAGGAGGTGCAGATCATGAGACCTGGATACGCGATCGAGTACGATTTCGTGTATCCTCAGCAATTGGGTCTGGATCTCCATGTAAAATCAGTGCCGGGGCTTTTCCTGGCTGGACAGATAAACGGCACCTCCGGCTATGAGGAGGCTGCCGCCCAGGGCTTTCTTGCAGGAGTAAATGCTGCGCTTTTTGTTCAGGGTGCCCCCTCCCTGGTGTTGAGGAGGGACGAAGCATACATAGGGGTTATGATCGACGATCTGGTTACCAAGGGAACCAGTGAGCCCTACAGGCTCTTTACATCAAGGGCTGAACACCGTCTTTCACTCAGAGAGGATAATGCCGACCTGAGGCTCATGGAAAAGGGATATGCTATCGGGCTCATTAGTGAAGATGAAATTGCCAGAACCAGGGAGAAGGTAAAGGAGGTCGCAAGGGGCCTTAAGGATCTTAGTGAAACAAAAGTTACAGTGGACATGGGGGCAAATTCACCTGTACGGGGAACACCCCTTATCAAGGCTCTACGGCAGCCCGGGAGAAACACCTGGGACCTTGTAAAATGCAATCCGGAGTTTACTCCCCACAGGGATCCGGTGGTCTTGGAGCAGATAGAAATACAGGCAAAGTATGAGGGGTATATACAGCGTCAGGCAACCATGGTTGAGAAAATGAGTAGAATGGAATCGATGACAATACCTGAGGACATTGATTTTCAATCCCTTGATGCCATATCCCGTGAGGTGCGGGATAAGCTTGACGAGGTAAGACCCATCAATCTTGGTCAGGCTTCCAGGATACCGGGAGTTACGCCGGCCGCCGTCTCAGCCCTGATGATCTATCTTGCCAGGGCGAAGAAGGAGGTGGGGTAATAGAGCTACAGAAGGGCTATCTCCAAATTAGTTGGTGAGAGACCAGCATAGTGCATTCATATGGCCGGTGTTTTGGGTGTAATCACTCGCCTTCGCAACCCCCTTTGAGCTTCGCTTCGTGATTCACCAAAACCCCGGCCTGATATTAAATACATCTATCCAGGGTGCCGGTAAAAGGCCCTGAGGCGAAGCGCGAGGGCACTTGAAGGGTAGAATCGGGGAAGCGGGGAAACGGTGACATCTAAAAACAAAATAAAA
Organism: Pseudomonadota bacterium; assembly: GCA_003229755.1. GTDB lineage: Bacteria > BMS3Abin14 > BMS3Abin14 > BMS3Abin14 > BMS3Abin14 > SZUA-178. The sequence goes on along the minus strand of QIFJ01000285.1, from coordinate 1,664 downwards.
GTCATTGCGAGGCCCCCGAGGCATAGACGAGGGGGACGCGGCAATCTTGTGGCTCGTAATCTTAGACCTTGGATCTTGGCCTTTGGATCAACACCTGGGTCCTGCCTGCCCTGAGCATTGTCGAAGGGGGTCATTGGGACACGGCGACGCGGTGTGATATGAGGGGGGGGCGATTGGGCGACTGAGCGCTTTTGCACATGAAGGGCAGAATCGGGGAACCGGGGTGGTTGATGGGTAACGATGTATCGAGGTATCGAAGTGTGGAAGTAAAACATTAGAGCATTAGAGTAGTGGAAATTGGAGATTCGAAATTGGAAATTCGAAATTCGAAATTGGGTATAGAACATTAGAACATTGGAAATTAAGTTACAGGCGCTGGGCGTCAGGCTCTGGGCGCTGGGATGAAAATGACAGGATAGGGTGACAAGCTCTATGGATTTATCTGGGACCTGGGTCTTGGGTCATGGGACCGAACAACTGGGTCCTGGGACCGAAAAATGGGTCTTGAGTAGCCCTCTCCCGCCGAGGAAAGAGTGCGATAGCGACTTATTACGAGTCCATCAACGCGCCCATTGAGGGGCGCCCGAATCAATGACTTGCATAGCATTACAATCGCGCCCGAGCGTGGGCGCCCGAATCCATAACCCTGACATATAGTTATGGATTCGTGAGGGAAGGGAAAACGACGCTTTTCGCTTCCCGTGGAGTGAAAAGCCGCTTACGGACTTTTTACGACAAATAACAATATTCCGTGATGGAAGGGAAAATGACGCTTTTCCCTTCCCGGGGAGCAAAAAGCCATGGATGGATTTTTTACGACCCTGTCAAGTTTATATGGAAAAAGAGCTTAAAAAGAACCTGAAAAGGGGAGCAGACGACCTGGGCGTGGAGCTTGACTCCACGCAGCTTCAACAGTTTGCCGTCTATTACAGGGAGCTGGAAAAGTGGAATCGTAATATCAATCTTGTATCCAGAAAACGGCACGACTGGACAAGAGTACACTTTTTAGACTCCCTTGTGCCCCTGGGTATGGACCTGGTAGAAGGCTCTGAAAGAGTTGTTGACCTGGGAGCGGGGGCAGGTTTTCCCGGACTTGTTCTTAAAATAGGGAGTCCCGGCCTGGAGGTTTATCTGGTAGAAGCTTCTGGTAAAAAGTGTACGTTCTTGAGGCATATTATCAGGACACTGAAAATAATGGGCGCCCAGGTCCTGGAGGGGCGCTTTAAAGAGGTCTCCGATGGTTGGGCAGGGGAGTTCGACCTCGCTGTCTCCAGGGCGTCTGCCAAACCCCACCTGATACTGGAATCCGCAGAACCCCTTCTAAAGGAGGGGGGCAGGACGCTTGTCTATTCTATACCACAGAGGACCTCATCGATAAAACTATGGGAGAAGCTCACACCTACAGAATATCGGGTTCTCCCAGGGAGTGGGTTATCTGGGAAGTGGTCAAGAGCGGTTCAACGTTCAACGTTTAATGCTCAACGTTATTTATAGTTTTGGATCATCTCCAAAGTAATTGGTGGTCAGTAAGTTATAAATGGGTTCCGGTAAAAGCCCCTTCGCCTTCGCAACCCCCTTGAGCTTCGCTTCAGGCTCTTTTACCGGAACCCAGGATAACCAAATGCAAATCAGGCCGGGGTTTTGGTGAATCACGAAGCGGAGCT
>QIFJ01000016.1 GCA_003229755.1 Pseudomonadota bacterium | reverse complement strand
CCTGACTGATGTTCTCTCTCCCATGGTCGCCTACCAGATGACCAACCTCCTCGAAGGTGTCATCCAGAGAGGAACAGGACGCCGGGCCAGGATCCTGGGAAGACCTGCGGCCGGCAAGACGGGGACTACAGACGATTACCGTGATGCATGGTTCGTCGGGTATGTACCCGGCCTGGTATCCGGAGTCTGGGTGGGTTACGATCTCCCAAAGACTCTCGGAGAAGGCGAGGCAGGATCCGTGGCGGCACTGCCCATCTGGATTGAGTTCATGAAGGGAGCATTAAAGGGAATCCCGCCGGCAGATTTCCTCGTCGCAGAAGGAATAGAACTTGCGGAAGTGGATCCTGCCACGGGGCTCCTTGCGGGGCCCCTCTGCCCCAATCGGGTAGTAGAGGCTTTTCTCCCCGGAACCGTTCCACAGGAGCAGTGCAGCCCTGAACTGGAGAAGAACTTGACAGAGACATCCCGTGATTGATAGCGATACCGGATGTTTCGCCGCTCCGATATACTGATCATACCTCTTGTTTTACTGTCGAAATGGGGCTCATCATTCCGATGAGGATGACGTGTCTTAAGTGTCATCGTTAAAACACAGTCCCAGGTCCCATGACCCACGACCCAGGTGATATATTAACTGTTTGTTACATGGGTCTTGAGCCCTGGATCTTGGGACTGTCCCGATGTGGGACCGGCCCTCCGGTTGAGTTGACCGTCATCAGCACAAACTACGCAAATCTATGTTAACATCTAATTAATAAATAGACGGAGGGTTCCAATGAAAATAGATAAAAACGTCAAGATCCTGGATCTGCTCAAGGAAAGTCCCTACCTCATAGATGTCCTGGTAAACATCTCCCCGGAATTCAGGAAGTTGAAAAACCCCCTCCTGAGAAAAACCATCGGCAGGCTTGCGGACCTGGACCACGCTTCGAAGATGACCGGTGTTCCCTTCGAGGAACTTTCCGGCGCCATCGCAGATGCCATCGAAAAGGAGACGGGCAGCAGGCCCGAGGTTGCCGGTGAAGCTGACAGCAAGTCAAATATCGAGGAACTCAAGTCTATCATCAGGGAACTTCACGAGGGCAAAACACCTGAAGAGCAGAAGGAGAAATTCGCCAGGCTCCTCTCCAGGGTAAGTCCCTCTGAAATTGCCCAGATGGAGCAGTCACTCATCGCCGACGGTATGCCGGAAGAGGAAGTCAAACGTCTGTGTGACGTCCATGTACAGGTCTTCGCTGAGTCCCTGGAAGCACAGAAAAAGCTGGAGGTGCCACCCGGCCATCCGGTCCATACATTCCAACTCGAAAACAGGGAAGTCTCAGAGCTGGTAGACAGAGCCCGGTTCATTCTTGCGGACCTTGAATCGCCCCCCGATGATGAAACGCTGAAAAAGTGGGGAGAAGAACTCAATACCATGTTCGAAAAGATCTCCAGGATCGAGAAGCACTACCTCAGGAAGGAAAACCAACTCTTTCCTGCCCTTGAGGACCATGGTATCTCCGGCCCTTCCAAAGTGATGTGGGCGATACACGACGATATTCGCGGACTGATGAAGAGCGTGAGGAAGGGCCTTGAGTCAAAGGACTTCGACAGCGTAACAGTAGACGGAATAGTTCTTGTTACGGCTATATCGGACATGATCTACAAAGAGGAGAACATCCTCTTTCCCATGTGCCTGGAGACTTTCTCGGATGCTGATTGGGCCCGGGTACATGAGGGTAGCGATGAGATAGGTTACACTCTGGTGGTGCCGGAAACCGGCTGGGTACCCGCAGAGGGAGACCTGGCCAAAGCGCCGCCTGAGCGGAGAGGCGCTGGAGAGGCCCCGATCTGGCTGAACACAGGCGGTTTGACTCCCAAACAGCTGGACCTGGTGATAAACAGCCTTCCCCTGGATATTACCTTCGTAGACGCCACAGACAGAGTCCAGTACTACTCGGACAGGGAGCGGATCTTTCCCCGCAGCCCCGGCATAATCGGCAGGGCTGTCCAGAACTGCCATCCACCTTCCAGTGTAAATATTGTTGAGCAGATACTCGATTCCTTCAAATCAGGGGAACAGGATTCCGCTGATTTCTGGATACAGTCAGACGGAAAATTCATCTATATCCGGTACTTTGCCATCAGGGATGAAGACGGGAACTACGAGGGAACTCTGGAGGTAAGCCAGGAAGTGACTGGTATAAGAGCGCTGGAGGGGGAAAGAAGGCTACTTGACTGGTGAGGAATCCCACTTCGTGGGATTCAGTTTCTGGTTCCTGGTTTCTAGTTTCCAGTGTACTAACAACTATCAACCAACAACTAACAACCTGCTCAATTTCCTGTAAGATTAAACCTTGAGATCATTCAACTATTCCTGGCTTGCGGCAGCAGGACGGCGCAGACGATTGACCTGTCTGTAGATGAAGTCCCGGGGTGAAGCGGTTTCGCTGAGGGAATACAGAACCGGAACAACAATCAGGGTCAGTAGAGTTGCCACAGCCAGGCCAAAAATAATTGCACTGGCCATGGGAGCCCACCACTGTGCCGATTCGCCGCCTATCTGGAGGCTGAAGGACCTGAAATCGAAGCTGATTCCCAGGCCCATGGGTGTGAGTCCGAGTATCGTCGTGATAGCTGTCAACATGACTGGCCTGAATCGAACCGTTCCAGCCTTTATCAGGGCTTCATTGAGTGCCATTCCCCTCTTCCTGAGCAGGTTGATGTAATCAATGAGGACAATAGCGTTGTTAACGACTACTCCAGCGAGGGAGATGACCCCTATACCGGTCATTATGATGCTGAAGGGCATACCAGTGATCATCAATCCGATGAATACGCCCATGAGGGAAAGGAGCACTGCTGAGATAACTATCATGGACTGAGCAAGAGAGTTGAACTGGGTCAGCAGCACAAGGAATATGAGGAACACTGCTATTATGAAAGCCTTACCCAGAAAGGCCGATGATCTTTGCTGCTCCTCGAAGTCGCCGCCGTAGCTAATAGAATAGCCGGCCGGAATGTCCATCTTTGCAAGGCGCTCTCTGATGTCCTGAACTATCTCCAGAGTACTGCGCCCGGAATTAAAGCCGATGATCCTTATGAGCCTCTTCTGATCAAGGTGTCTGATAGCTCCGAAGCCTGTTCGTATCTCGAGGCTGGCAACCGTTGAAAGGGGCACCGGATCACCCATCCGATTGGGTATCAGCAGGCTCTCAACCTGGGAGAGGGTCTTGCGTTTATCCTCCGGGAGCCTGGCTATGATATCGTACTCATCCTCACCTTCCCTGTAGTCACCTATTTTCCAACCGTTAACGGCAGCTTTTACGGTGTTGGATACCTCAATTGTGGAAAGTCCCAGTAGTGAGGCCTTTTCCCGGTCAACATTGATCACGATCTCCGGTTTGGCGCGGGAAAAGTCGTCCTCTACGTCAACCAGGCCTTCGATGTCAGCGATCTCATCCTTTATCTCAGCAATGAGCGCTGTGAGTACTTTAACATCCTCTCCCTTGATCTTTATTACTACCGGGGCTTCTACCGGCGGTCCCATGCGCTCCTTTTCCACCTTTATATCGGCGCCTGTAATTCCTTTGAGAGAGTCCCTGATACGGTCAACAACTATGTTGGAACTTTCCTGCCGCTCCTCACGTTCAACGAACTCCACCGAGACCTGTGACCTCCTGGACTCACGGGCACTGCCCCAGCCGGCCCCGACGCCCACTTCTCCGGTGACGTACTTAAGGTCTTTTTCTGTTGAAACAATGCGCTCCACCTCCCGGGTAAGGGAATCGGTGGTGTCGAGGCTGGTGCCCTGCGGCGCCTTTATGGAAACAATACCCCTGTTGGGATCGGTATCGGGGAACAGCTCCGTCTTGGGATCACTGGCTACATAAACGCCCATGATGGTCACCAGAAGACCTATGGCGAAAAAGACTGATAGAATGGGGTGCCTGAGGGAGAGCGTCAGCAACCTTCTGTAACTCCTTACCAATCCTGACTCCCTTTTCTCATCCATTTTCCTGTCTGTGGCCCGCAAATAGACAGAGCAGACAACGGGATTGATCACTAAGGCTACGAAAAGAGAAGCGGAAAGCACCACTATCAGGGTTATGGGAAGGAACTTCATGAACTCGCCCATGATGTCAGGCCAGAACATCAGGGGTCCGAAGGCAAACAGGGTAGTTATCGTAGAGGCTGTTATCGGCCATCCAACCTCTGAAGCCGCCGTCCTTGCGGCCTCAATACGGTCCATCCCCTCCTCCATATGCCTGTAGATGTTCTCAACGATAACAATAGCGTTGTCTACCAGCATACCCAGGGCGATTATTAGAGAGAACAGAACAACCATGTTGAGGGTTATACCCATGGCCTGGAGCACCGCAAAGGAAATGAGCATTGAAAAGGGTATCGCAAGGGCAACGAAAAAAGCGCTTCGGATACCCAGGAACATGAACAGTACGACCAGGACGAGAACCAGGCCGGTCAGTATGCTGTTCTCAAGTTCTCTGACTATCCGGCGGATATCTTTAGATTCATTGAGGGTGATCGCAAAACTAACGCTTGGGGGCAGCTTCAGTTTTGCTGCCTCAAGGAGAGCGAACACCTGGTCTGATACCTCGATTATATTCTCGCCGGTGCGTTTTTTAATTGACAGGGTTACGCTTGGGCGGTCGTTGATCCGTGCGTAGCTTTTCGGATCTTCGAAGGTATCCCGGATTACGGCTACATCCTTGAGATAGATGGGTCTGTTGTTCCTGGTTACGATCACAAGGTTGTCTATCTCGGAGGGATCGGTGAACTCACCGGGAATCCGAAGCATATATTTGCCGCTGCCAAGTTCTATACTTCCCCCTGGAACGTTTACGTTTTCCCTCTGGACGAGGGAGAGGATCTCAGTGAAGCTCAGCCTGTAGGCTGCCATTCGGTCGGGATCGAACTCCACGCGAATCTCCCTCTCCCGATCCCCGGTGACGTCTACTTCAAGCACACCAGGGATCTCCTCGATCCTGTCCTCCATCTCTCCAGCGATCTTTTTGAGAACACGTTCACTCACATCCCCCGAAACGGCAACCATCAGGATGGGCCATTCGGAGAGGTTTATCTCGATCACCGACGGATCGTTCTCCAGGTCCGCAGGAAGGTCTCCCTGCGCCTGGTCAACCTTGTCCCGTACCCGCTGCAGTGCTTCATCAATATCCACATCGGGGATGAACTCCACCTCGATCATAGAGGCGCCTTCCGCGCTGACTGACCGTATCTCCTTGGTGTCCTTTACTGCCCTGAGCTTGCGTTCAAGGGGCAGGGTAATGAGGTTCTCAACATCTTCGGAAGCAGCTCCCTCGTAGGTGGTCTGGACCATGATGATGGGTATCGTTATATCCGGGTTTGATTCCCTCGGGAGTGTGATATAGCTGAACAGGCCAGCTATGAAGATGATGAGCATCAGAGCAAAAACTGTGCTGCGCCTCATTATGGCTGCGTCGGTGATGAGCATGATCGGCTACCCTTCCTTTCCCGGATCCCCGATCACATCGACAGGACCGCCGTCACTCACGAGCTGGTGGCCCTTGACGATGAGGTTTTCACCCTCCTGTATTCCACCGTGAACAACCACTCTGCCGTTGATGATCGGGCCGAGGCGAACCTGCCGCTCGATAGCGGTGCCGTCCTCTTCAACAAAAACAAACTTCTGGCCTTCCCTGTCGATCACGGCATAAAGGGGAATGACAAGCACGCTTTCCAATATTCTCCTCACGAAGCGAACGCGCACTATCATACCGGGACGCAGGAGTCGTGTGCTGTTGTCTATCTCGATTTTGGTCCGGTAAGTGCGGGTCATTTCATCGGCCTGATATGCCACGTGGATAACTTTTCCTTCCCTGCTCATACCGTCCGCACGCCTTATCCTGGCCGGGAACACTTCTACTTTCTGATCCGCTTTGACAGCGGTTACATCCTTTTCAGGAACATCCACGATCACCTTCAGCCGATCTATCTGGACAACAATGGCCGCCGGAGTCCCAACGTTACCGTACTCTCCACGGTCCACCAGGAGCCGATCCAGGATCCCGTTAATTGGGCTTTTAACTGTAGTTTTTTCCAAAACTATATTTGTCTGGTCCAGTGACGCTTTTGCCGACTCGAAATCCTTACGTGCTTCGTCGCGGTCCCTCTCGCTGATAAGTTCCTGGGAAAGAAGAGACTCCGCCCTTTCCAGATTTTTTTTCTTGACCTCATAATCCACTCGGTTCCGGGCCTTCTGGCTTTCAAGCACGTCACTGTCGATCCTGAGGACCGCCTCGCCCTTTCTGAGACGATCACCCTCCTCGGGACCGATCCAGCGTATGGGGCCGGCTTGTTCCAGGGAGAGGGTCAGGTTCTCCCAGGCCTCAAGGGTACCGGGAAGCATAAAGCTTTCTTCAACTCTCTCGGGGGTCATAATCTTCACAACAACGTTGGTCGGTTTAAGTTCTACTCGCGCCTGGTTGGAAGCTTCCTCCCCGGAAAGTTCCTTGGAACTCGTGCCATTCCTTACCATTACGGTACCGGCGATGGAGATAACTGCTATGACCGCTGTGATTATCCATATTTTTCTGGATGCTGGTTTCTTCATCTTACTGACCTCCCGGTCCTTAATTGTTAGGGTCGTAAAAAATCAATCCGTGGCTTTTTGCTCCGCGGGAAGCGAAAAGCGTCGTTTTCGATTCCCTCACGGATCAATGACTCAAGGTTTATGTCATTGATCCAGCCGCCAATGCACGGGCGCGATCGTAATTAACTTGCGCTGCAAGTCATTGATTTGAGCGCCCCTCAACGGGCGCGCTGATAACTTTTTTAGACTCTTTCTCAATCAAATTTGAAAACGTCCATATCGAGGGCACCGATGGAATAAAGAAGGGCCGCTCTGGCTGTCCTCATGTCATACCTGTGTTTCACTCCAAGATTCTCCGACTCTGCCAGCCCGTCCTCGGCGATAAGGACATCCAGATCGGTAGCTGCACCGAGATCGAACTGAATTCTTGCAAGACGATAATTCTCCCTGGCGTTGGCCAGGCTTGAATCAACAAGATCCTTCTGGGCCTCTAAAGCGGTCAATCCTCTGAAAGCCTCCTCGACCTGCAGTTCGACCGCCTTCAGCCGCTTGGCATGCTCCTGCTCCTGCTGCCTGACTTTTGAGAATGCCTCTTTTGTCTGGAGCCTGACGAGTCCACCCTGGAAGAAGGGCCATTCAAAGTTAAGGGCCACCTGCTTTTCAGGGACGAAGGGAACCTGGTTTGAGTACTGCGTATAGGAAGCTGAAATATCGATATCCGGGTTTCCGCCGGTCCCGACGAGCTTTGCCTCCTGCTCACTGATTCTCACTAACTCCCTAGACTGCAGCAGATCCGGCCTGTGGGCTCTCGCTTTTATTATGTATTCGTCAAGTTCGAGCATGATAAGTTCCACGTTCGGAGGAAGGCTGACCTTCACAAGTCCATTCATGTCCAGTACCTGGGCAAGCCGTTTCTGCGCAAGCAATAGCTCTTTTTCAGCTTCCACACGAGCCAGCCTGGCAGCTGAAAGCGCCACCTTTGCTGAGAGAACGTCGGTTTTAGATGCCTGCCCCACACTAAGCTTTGCCTCAGCCGAACGCAGCTGCTCATCGACCCTGTCGATTCTCTTTTCCTCAAGGCCGAGGAGCTCCTCGGCCGCCAGAACTCTATAAGTTCTGTATAGGAGGTCAAAAAGAACACTTTGCTTCGCGAACTCGAGCCCGTAATCCGCAGCCGACAGGGTGAATGCAGCCCCCTTTTTAGCGATCCAGACGCGGCCCCCGTTATAGAGAGTCTGACTCAACCTCAAGCCCCAGGATGTACTCTCAACTGTGGAACCATCATCGTAATATAACTTCGAAGCGCCCGCGGTGGCGGTCAATTTCGGAAAAAGAATTGTTATAGCCTGTTTTTTCAGGAGTCGAGCCTGCTCGAGATCCTCTGTGGCGATACGTATGTCGTTGTTCGCTTCCAGAGCCTGGTTGAAGGCCTGGCGAAGATCGAGGGTAACTTCAACAGCAGTTGCTTTCACGGGAGTCAATATCGTCCAAAAGAAAGGGATTGTTAATAAAAAAGCTGTTCTTAAACCACGGCCGTTTCGTAAATGTTGCCTTCTGGCTTTTACTTTTACCATTCCATAACCCTCCACAATCATAATATGGATGCTATTGGTGCGGGTTTCCCGTGGCCAGGCTCTGGCGCCAGAACTCCACAACCTCAGTATTCAAATCCGGTACCTGCAAAAGCCCATGTGCCCTGGTGTGGTGGATCCCCTTTATGAGGATGTACAGGAGAAAAGCAGTCTTGTACGGGTCAACCTGTCGTATGCTTCCGTCTGCCTGCCCCCTCTCGATACAATCCCTTTTAACGTCTATTATCTGGCTCATGAGGGCGCTGAAGTGATCGTGCAGTTCGCCGCCTTCATGCTGTAGAACCCTGGTCTCTCTGAACGCCACTGTAATGGACTCTGTCCTCTCCGCCATGAAGTTCAGGCTGAACCACAGAACCCTCTCCAGTGCGTCCCACCCTGTTCCGGAGCCCTGCGCTGCCTCTTTTATCCCTTCGACGTATTTAGTGACCAGTTCGTCACAGATGGATATAAGAAGGTTCTCCTTGCATTTGAAATGGTGAAAGACAGTTCCCTGGGCGACTCCTGCCTTCCGGGCGATCTCCGAGGTCGCGGTTCCGTTAAAACCCTGCCTGGCAAAAAGCTCTGTAGCGGCTGTTAATATGCTCTGTTTCTTGGACATTTGCTTTCTCCTTCCAGCCTGAAATTTGCGCCAGGCTGACTGATTAGTCAGTCAACATACAGGATGTATTTCAATTGTCAACCCCTTTGCAATTTTTCTTGCCGGCCACTCTAATCCGTGGAGTTCCAGGTTCCAAGTTCCAGGCTGTACGTTACAGTGAGTCACCCTCTCCTACCCTCACTCCTTCGGTCGCGCAGCACCAATGGGATCCGACCCCGGTTTTGTATTTTAGGGGTCTATTTTGGGGGTCAGAGCGTTTTAGTGTATTATTTTGGGGGTCAGAGCGTTTTAGTGCGGTATTTTGGGGGTCAGAGCGTTTTAGTGTATTTTTGGCATGGAACATGCTCATACAGGTGTATGGCAAGGAAACCAAGAGTAATACAGACCGAACTCCCTAATCACCTGCTCTGTCGTACCAACAACAGAACATTCAGGTTCCATAAAAGACAGATAACAAGGATAGTATTCAAGGCAGTAACAGAAGGCATTGAAAAATATAACGTTTTAGTACATCACATCGTGCTCTTGTCAAACCACTACCACATCATCGCTACTGCTACTGAAAAGAACCTCCACAGGTTCATGCAATACGTTAACGCAAGGATAGCCGAAAGGTATAACCGGACAGTTAACCGGACAGGACACCTCTGGGGGGGCAGATACAAGTCATGCATTATAGCTACTGACGAACACTACCTGGGAGCAGTAAGGTACATATACAGGAACCCCATAAGGGCCGGAATGGTACAGGATCTTGAAGACTTCAAGGATTCATCACTACAGTTCTGGGCATTCGGCAAGAAAATGGATGTCGTACTTGCAGATGATCACCTTGTACTCAACATGGGCAAAGACAGGAAAATGGTAGCATGGTACTTCATGACACTGGTAACAGATGACGAAGCACCGTTCCCTTCAGACAGCTATATGAAGGCCGCCCTGTCAAAACAGTTCTACGGATCGGACGAGTTCGTCAAGCAAATGACCGATACTTACCTCACATAAAACAAAAACACATGCAAAACCAGTTTCACTCAAACACAGGACTGGTGCGTCCTAGTACAGGATTTCGCTGGTTTAATGATACCTGAACACATTCAAACCACATTCAATAAAGACTTTTACATGATCTCAGCCGCTCTGAACGGGAAAAACTACTAACCAGAGCCCAAGAATCACCGCATTATAAGAAAATTATACCTGCTTCCACCTAAGGGCTCTGACCCCAATAGATAGACCCCAATAGATTCAATAGATACACCAGGGAAAAAAGCTGAAAGATACAGACCGGCTGTTTTTTTGCTAATCTAATATCTATACTCGCAATTTCACGTTGAGAGGAATAATTGATGGACTCACATAAAGGCCATGAAGCCTGATACAGCTCTCGAGCGCTGTAGAACTGAGGAGGAGTGTTATGACAAAGGAGTATGAGCTTTCGACACAATGTGTTCACGCAGGAGAAATGAGGGGAGTCGAAGGAACACCACACACACCGATCTACAATTCGACTACTTTCGGATTCAAGTCCACAGCCGATCTTCTTGACGTTGTTGAAGGGCGGAAAGAGGGCAGTTTATACACCCGTTACGGCTTGAATCCGACCATCAGGAGCCTGGAGGTAAAGCTTGCCAGCCTTGAAAATGCTGAAGCTGGCCTGGTCTTCGCGTCAGGAATGGCTGCCGAAGCCGCCCTCTTCTTTGCCCACGGACGTGACGGAATTGTCTGTATTGGAAATGCCTACGGCGGCACCCTTGAACTGCTTACAGACCAGCTCCCCCTGGTGGGGATTTCCACCTACCTGCCTCTCGGGGAAGACGTTGATAAGCTCGAAGAGGTTATGAAAAACAAACCTGGGCTAGTATTCTTCGAAACACCCACAAACCCGACTATGGAGATATTCGACATAAGGAGCATATCGGAGCTTGCCCACTCATACGGCGCATTAGTAGCCATTGACAACACCTTTGCATCACCTGTGAACCAGCAGGTACTTGCCCTTGATGCGGACATAGCGGTCCACAGCGCCACTAAGTACCTGGGAGGTCACAGCGATGTCACCGGCGGAGCCCTGATGGGCCCGATGGAGCTTTTGGAGCCTGTCCTTCTCTGGCGTAAGAACCTGGGCCAGATGATGGCCCCTGAAACTGCTGCACTTCTTTCACGGAGCCTCCGTACTCTGCCCATACGTGTTCAGCAGCAGAACAGAAATGCCGCAGCAGTGGCTGAGGCCATGTCAGTGCATCCCCGGATCTCCCGTGTGCTATATCCCGGCCTGGAAGGATTTCCCCAGCACGAACTGGCAAAATCACAGATGTCCGGGTTCGGAGGTATACTCACGCTGGAGGTGGACGGCACCGGTGAGGAAACTACCAGGGTTGTGGACAATCTGAAACTGATCCTGATAGCTCCCAGCCTTGGCGGTGTGGAGAGTCTGGCGACTCAGCCCATCACCACAACCCATTACGGGCTGACACCCGAAGAACGCCAGAGAAGGGGGATCACCGATTCCATGATACGCTTCTCTATCGGCATGGAGGCACCTGAGGATCTGATCGTAGATCTTAATAATGCGTTGAGTAAAATATAGGAAAGAGGAAAAAGGGAGGAGGAAAGAGGGTGCCGGCCTTTGGCCGGCGTCCAACGACCAATGACCAACGACCAATGAGTACAAATAGATATGGGAACCAGACCAACAGCAGTTTAAGTTATACTTTAGGCAATACCTATAACTACTTATTATGTAAAAGTATATTGCGCCGCATATACTCAAATTCGCAGCCTGAAAATGGCTGCACAGTGTTCAAGGCTTTTATCTTTTAACGCGCTTAAGCAACTCACCCTCTCCTAACCTCTCCCCTCATCAGTCTTCGCTAAAGCTACGACCTGACAAGAGGGAGAGGGATTTACGCCCATAATCCGACACGCCGGTACGCCGTTACGTCTCAACCACCCCCGCGAGCTTGACCACTTCTT
>QIFJ01000140.1 GCA_003229755.1 Pseudomonadota bacterium | reverse complement strand
GGATTCACATATAGTGTCTTCAGCCTTGTCAGTGAGAAGAACAGAATGGGAAAACCCAGTGGCCTGACCGTGGATGAAGAGGGTCGCGTCTACATCACTGACCTGGCCAAAAATAAAATAGTCAGGTACAGGATGGAGCTGGAATGAGGGAGGGTGTTTTGATGTTCCGTGCAGCCAGACTACTTGTGTATTTTCTTCTGACAGCCGTAGTTACTTTTCTCACGGTGTTTGCGACAAGTTCCCTTTCCGCGGATGAAAGCGGTCAGGAATTGACACCCATCCCCATGATCAGCGAAATAGAGATGCTGAAAAAAGGGGATAAGGGACTTCAGGTGGTGGGTATTGCCATCGACGGTTCACCCATAAAAGGCGCCATCGAGGCCTTCATGAAGCAGGAGAACTTCACATTTACAGTTCTTATAGATCAACTTAATCCGGACGAGTCCTTCAAGGTTCCCGATCCATATGGAGTTGCGGGGACGCCTACCCTGTACATCATAGATAGTGAGCGGATCGTAAAGTTCGCCAACGTGGGCAGGACAACCAGGGAGAAGCTGGTAGAATCTCTCAACAGTATTCTCTAGGAAAAAGCGGCTTCTGGTCCGATAATGAGGAAAGCCCGTCAGCCACGTCAGCCCCATCAGAGTATAGTAAAACGTTTAATTTCGGCGTTCATACTGCTTATAATTGTCTTTACAGCAGCCCCCCGGCCAGCCACCTCTGCAATAATTTCTACAGGTAAAAAAGCAATACCTTTCTCAGGTTTAAGTCTCAATAATGAAAAGGTCGATATTGAGCCTCTCAATGGCTCTTTTCCAAATAATTAACTTCAAAGAGTACACTTAAGGAGATAGGAGGGTAGATGGGAGACAGAACCCTCAAGATGATCGCCGACATCCTTCGCCGCAGCCTTGATCCGGGGGCGATCCTGGCAAGGCTTTACGGCGCTACATTCGTGGTTCTCCACAAAGGAAAAAATGCGGAGGACATCCTTGGGTACGATCAAGGCAGTAGGTGAGATTGTGAGAAATCTTAATATTGAGGAGGCCGGTGACCTTGCCGCAGGTGGATTTCAGGTGCGTTTCCAGATCCGGGATTTCAGTCCCGACATTGCGAAGGATGGTAACGAATTCCTTCTGAAGGTTGAAAGTGAAATCAAGAGCCTGTAAAGGGAGCCCCGGCAGACTCCTGGACAGAGAGTTATGAAAACTCACCGCCCGAGACCGACAGGCTACATTACCCCGTTTATCCTGCTGCTTGCCATTCTGCTCCTCGCCATTATTCTGGCTTCCCTGGGACAGCGCAGCCTGAAAAGGGAAAAATCCCTCCTGTTGGATCTCAAAAGAAGACAGGCAACCCTCATGGTGAGGTCCATCGCCTCTGCTGCCCGTATCAGCACGATGATGCTGGAATCCGGGGACCGCAACCTTGTTCGTTTTGTAAATGATTCTGCCGAGTCAGAGGAGGTGCTTTTTGTCGCGCTTTACGATAACTCCGGCCGATTTCTCACGGGTAGCCATCGTTTCATTCCCGAGGTTCACGGACTTTCTCTGAGGGAGCTTAACAACAGGCTGGCAGGCGCGGATGAATCCTACGCTCTGGAGGAACTGCCCGAACTGGGCAGGCTGTTCCTTTTTGTAAGCCGGTTCGATCCTCTGGACAGTTCGTGGATACATCTCAGGATGCTGGAGATTCCCTCAATACCGGGAGTGACCGAAGAATCCGAGGAAACTGAGCATGGATACTATGTACTGATAGGAATGGACACTACAGATCTTGATGAAGCAGTGGGGGAGAGCACAAAACAGCTCCTGCTTAACGGTTTCATGTTCCTGCTACTCGGAACGACAGGGTTTTACTTCCTGATAGTGATGCAGGGCTACTTCTCGGCACGTAAAGCCCTGGCTGCTCAGCAGCAATACACCGTGGATGTTATCGATGGGATGGCCGAGGGACTCGTGAGCATAGACAAAGAGGGTTTTATCAGGACCGTCAATCCGGAAGCTGAGAGGGTGCTCAATGTTAGATCAAGATCGATCACAGGAAAACACTGGAGTGATTTTTTCAACGAAGATCAGTGGGAGAACATGAACGCACTCCTGGCCACGGGCATTCCCTTTTACGATCAGGAAATGCCGGCGCAGGACAAGGATGGACCCTATCTGGCCGCGACGATGATACCTGTCAGGAGTCAGGTGGGGGGCGGAGGATCGGTCCTTTTCCTCAGAGATACCGGTGAGGTTAAACTGCTTCAGGACGAAGTCAGGAGGTCAGAAAGGCTGGCAGCCCTTGGCCGTCTCGTTGCCGGGATGGCACATGAGATCAGGAATCCTCTGAATTCCATACGCGGTTTCTCACAGCATCTGAGTCAACGTTTCGAGCAGGATAGCCAGGAGGGCCGTTCCATCAAGATCATAATGAAGGAAGTAGACAGACTTAACCGGGTGATCACGGAGCTGCTGGATTTTTCCCGTCCCCGCGAACCGGTGCTTGAAGAACTCGATCTGAATGAAGTTGTAAGGTCGGCCGTCTCCCTGGTTAAAAGGGAGGCTATCAGTCAGGGTGTAACAATGGTCGAGAAACTCCGGCCTGAAGGGCTTTTTGTTAACGGGGATGGGGACGGTCTGAAGCAGCTCCTGATAAATCTCTTTCTCAACGCGTTCCAGGCACTGCCGGAAGGTGGAGTTCTCACGATCACCACTTCTCTGACCAGAGATTGCGCCCAGCTGGAAGTTTCCGATACGGGCACAGGCATCGCTGGCGAAGATCTGGACAGTATTTTCGAGCCCTTTTTTACGAGGAAGGCGGAAGGTACAGGTCTTGGCCTTGCCATAGTTCATAGAATAGTTCAGGATCATGGAGGAGAGATAAGGGTCTTATCTACTCCCGGCAGAGGGACAACTGTTGTGGTAAAATTTCCCAAAGTCTGATCACTTTGGAAAAAATCTCTGGAGGTAACAAGCTTTGGCTAAAGACGATCGCAAGGCTGCTCATAAAATACTCATAGTTGATGATGAGGCTTCCCAGAGGGAACTTCTTGAAATGGTTCTTGTTGAGGAGGGTTATACAGTAGAAACTGCCGGCAGTGGTGAAGAAGCGGTGGGGAAAGTACAGGAGAACTTTTACAACATAGTTATTCTGGACCTTAAGATGGCCGGGATCGGGGGCCTCGAAGCCTTGAAGCATATCAAGGAGATCTCCCAGGCCATTCAGGTCCTGATCGTCACTGCATATGCCAGTGTTGATTCGGCGGTGGATGCCATGCGATCGGGAGCCCTGAACTACCTTACTAAACCTGTGGATCTGGATGAGTTGAGGGTCCTGGTGGAAAAGACCATGGAGGTTTCGGACCTTGCCGTCGAGAATGAATCCCTTCGAGCACAATTGACCAGCAGCCTGCAGATCAGTGATATTATAGGTAACAGCCCGAAAATAATGGAAATATTCGAGACCATAAAGATAGTTGCGCCCACAGACGCGACAGTGCTCATCCTCGGCGAGAGCGGGACAGGCAAGGAACTTGTAGCAGATGCTATTCATCGTAACAGCCCCAGGACATCAAATCCCCTGATAAAGGTAAACTGCGCGGCTCTTCCGGAATCCCTGCTCGAGAGCGAGCTGTTCGGACACGAGAAGGGATCTTTTACCGGGGCTGTTGCCAGGCGTGAGGGCAGGTTCAAACTGGCAGATGGCGGTACACTCTTTCTGGATGAGATAGGTGAGATGAGCTTCGTTCTTCAGGCAAAGCTGCTAAGGGTGATCCAGGACAAGACTTTCGAGAGAGTAGGGGGTACTGAGACTATGGCCGTGGATGTTCGACTTATAGTCGCAACCAACAAAGATCTGGACAATGAGGTTAAGGAGGGTCGGTTCAGAGAAGACCTTTACTACAGGCTGAATGTATTTCCGATCACGCTGCCCCCTCTAAGGGAAAGGCGGGAGGACATCCCCATACTGGCCGAACACTTCCTCAATATTATTTCCAGGCGGAACAGAAAGAGGATTCGTGGTTTTTCTCCATCTGCGATGGATCTCCTTATGAGAAATCAGTGGAAGGGTAACGTCAGAGAGCTTGAAAATGTTGTGGAAAGGGCTGTGATCATGGCTCGCGGAGATCTGGTTCAGCCAGAGGACCTGCCCGCCAACCTCCGCCAGGGTGAACCAGAAGAGCCCGTCGGAGTTACCCCTGGCAGGCCCCTGAGTGAGGTCGAAAAAGAAGCAATAATCAGGACATTGGAGTTAACAGGCGGTAACAGGACAGAGGCTGCGAAACTTCTTGGCATAGGTCGCAGGACTCTTCAGTATAAGCTAAAAGAGTATAGGCTGTCATCCTCAGGTGAGCAAGAAGTGCGCAAGTAGTGTCAATAAATGTTGCATTTTTTGCACAAATTCTGTAGTGTGAAAAAACTGACAACTTTTTTTACTTGCGAAAGTGTTTTATTTTTCAGTATCTTATGTTATAATACTACTTAAGTAAAGTATGGCACAACATGTGCATTACAATTTTGAAAGTGATGCGATAATTTACAGGTTGATAAACACTTATCAAGCCCCCAACTTTATCCGGCCTTTGGCCGGGTGAAGAAGCACCCCCAATGCTCGGTCCTATACCGAGCCGACCCCTCAACGGCCCCCAACGTTGAGGGGTCATTTTTTTGTTTTTGGTAGGGTCGCAAAAAGTCCATCCTTTCCTTTTTCCTCCTTCCTCTTTCCTGTTATCTATGATTCATGTTTATATGTTTCAGTTTTTTCGCTATGGTGAAATCCGATTATGGCCTGAATTGTGCTATTGGGAGGTGGAGGTGAATGATGAACGGCTTGGTAATTAAACTCGTTTCGTTTTCTGAAGGTATGGAATAGAGCATTACATCGATTGTTAGTTGATAGTTTTGTTTTAAGCCTATAGCCTGCCGCCTATAGCCTATAGCCTGTTTCACACATCACGCTTCACGAGTTTGAACCACTGGCAATTAACCGATCTGAAAAAAATGGACAAACACAGAGTCTACTTTATAGGCGCCGGTCCAGGAGACCCGAAATATCTCACACTCGAGGGTAGAGAGGCCCTCAGGGAGTGTAACTTTGTGTTTGCCATGCCGCCGTATCCTGAAACATTTGCTGAGTTTGTGGATGGGAAGAACCTGGCGGATCCTTTCGAATATGACTTTAAGAAGATCGATCATGAGGTTAATAGACAGCTTAAGAACGGTTCGGTTGGTTTTATCATCCCCGGGGATATGATGATATTTTCCCCGTTCCTGCCCCTTGTGGATTGGTTCGGTGAGCGGTCAAGGGTAATAGCCGGTGTCGGGATCCTGAATGCGGCCGCCGCACTTCTGAAAAGGACTCTGGATATGACGTCCGTCAGCCACTGTGTAGTTCTGACAAGCCCTAAGCACATAGATCGCGATGGCAAAAAGGGGGAGCTTGCCAGGCTCGCCGCCCTGAGCGGAACCCTGGTTCTTTATATGAACAACAGGCCCATTTCCCAGCTGGTCAGTGAATTGGGAGACAGCTATGCGTCCGAAACACCCGCAGCCGTTATTTACCGTATCGGACTGCCGGAGGAAAAAGTATACAGGGGTACTGTCGCAACCATAGCCGATGTGGTGGGCGATGATGACCTTTTCGGCCTTGAGTCAGGAGAGCCGTCCATGGCCATAATTATTATTGGAGATGTCCTGACATCCAGGTCCGATCCCAACTTCTGGGATCGGCGGAAGAAGCAATTCTGGGACAAACGATAATTTAATAAGAGCTTTCAACACAGGGTGACGATATCTTTCGAATGTTGAAGGATCTTGATTGGCAAGATTGATGACTTCGTAATAAGTCATCAACCTTTTTGGAATCGTAAAAAGTCCATTTATGGCTTTTTACGACCCTTTACAAGGCTGATTGAACATTAAAGCGAGGTTATAGTTGGAAAAACAAACGGCTATCAGCATCAATGACCTGAACTACACATACCCCGACGGGACCTGTGCCCTCAAGGGCGTGAGTCTTGAGGTCGGGGATGGTGAAAAAGTTGCAATAGTCGGACCGAACGGGGCGGGAAAGTCAACCCTGATCCTTCACCTGAACGGGATCATTTCTGGGGGGGAGGGGCAGGTTTTCATTCAGGGACAGGAGGTATGCAGAAAAAACCTGAAGGTGATCAGATCGAAGATCGGTATTGTGTTCCAGGATCCTGACGATCAACTGTTTTCTCCAACGGTTTTTGATGATGTAGCCTTCGGTCCGCTGAATATGGGGCTTGATGAGGAAAACGTGAGAGAGCGGGTAAAGCAGGCCTTGGAGGATGTGCGGCTTTCAGGATTCGGTGAGCGGTTCGCTCACCATATGAGTTTCGGCGAAAAAAAGAGGGCGGCTTTGGCCACAGTTCTTTCCATGAAGCCTGACATTATTGTCCTCGATGAACCATCGAGCAATCTGGATCCTGCCAGCCGCCGGCAGGTCATCGAGCTCCTGTCGTCACTGGAAAGGACCATGCTCATTGCGACCCATGACCTGGAGCTGGTCCTTGATGTGTGCACGAAGGGTATTCTTCTCGACTCGGGAAAAGTTATAGCATCCGGTGAGCTTGAGGGATTACTCGGCGACGAGGCGCTCATGACGGGGCACAACCTTGAGGTGCCCCTGTCTTTGACGCTGGGACTCAGGAATGAGGTAACCCCACGACCCATGCCCCATGCCTAACGTAGACCTGGGTCTTGAATCCTGGGTCTTGCGTCGCAAATCCATAAGGATTCCCGGTGACAAAAAACGCCGATAGAATAGCCGAAATCGCGATCGTAGCTCTTCTCGTCTTTCTCGGGGCTCAGTTTCTCCCGAGCCGGACTCCCACGACCGAAATATCTATTAATACGCTAGCGGGGGCCAGGGTAAAATCCATGGATCCGGTTGAATCAGCATACTTTAAAAAGGAACTTACGCAGGCAAGGCTGGTTGTTGACGGTGACAGCGACGCGGCCGAGATTTTAGAGAAGCTTAAGAAGAAGTATCCCGGCCGCCACGAGGTCTGGGCCCTTTCGGCCCGTTTTCTGGAGACCGTCGGAAAAAACCAGGAGGCGCTTTCACATTATGCGCGCGCGGTGCGTCTTAACTCCGACTATTTAGAAAAGGATTCCCCAATTTTTCTCGGCCACAGGATAAAAAGTCTGACTAATAACGTTTTGGAGGACCTGATATTAAAAAAGAGAAAATCCGGGCTTTCACCCGAAGAAGTTGAATACGTTAAGATAGCCTACTTTCTCCGTCGGCGTCTGGCAGGGGGCTGTGAATGAAGTGGCCCAAAGGTGACGGTCTTCTCATAATGGCCAGCGGACTTGCCCTTGGGTTTTTCGGGGCCGCGCTTGCCTACTGGGGGAACCCCGCCAACTCGGGGATCTGCATTTCCTGTTTTACGGAGAACCTGGCTGGTGCGCTTGGACTGCACCCCAATACCCGCATGGCCTATCTCAGACCGGAACTTGTGGGGTTTATCGCGGGGGCTTTCCTCGTGGCTCTCGCTGGAAAAGAGTTCCGGCCTCGGGCGGGCAGGCTTCCGGTTCAGGGATTTATCCTTGGTGTTTTTCTAATTGTCGGTTCTTCCGTGTTCATGGGGTGCCCCATAAAGATAATTCTCAGGCTCGGAGCGGGCGACATGACAGCTCTGGCCGGTTTAGGCGGGCTGGCGGCGGGAGTTTTCATCGGAATCCGCTTCCTGAGATCCGGCCTGGACCTGGGGAACGAGACTGCCCCGTCCGCACCCTTTCAGGGTGCAATAGTGCCGCTCATCTTTATCGCGCTTTTCATCCTTTCCCTGGCGATTCCCGGACTGCTTATCAGGGGGGAAACCGGTCCCGCTGCCCATGCAGCACCTGTAGCAATATCCCTTTCTGCCGGACTTCTGATAGGCGCACTGGCCCAGAGGTCCCGTTTCTGCGTTACCGGGAGCTTTTCAAACCTGTTTCTGGCAAGGGATATGAGCCTCATGAGGGGCTTGCTGATCCTTCTTGTTTCGGCGACGGCGGTCAACATCTACCTGGGTATTTTCAGAATGGGGATGCTGGATCAGCCCGGCTCTCATCCGGATTACTTATGGAACGGCACGAGCATGCTTCTTGTGGGTTTTGCGTCCGTGCTGGCAGGAGGCTGCCCCTTCCGTCAGCTGGTTCTGGCAGGCGAAGGTCTCGTTGATGCGTCAGTTGTCATAGTCGGTATGGTAGTGGGAGGCAGCATTGTTCATCTATGGCAGATAACCAGCACTGCGGCCGGACCGACACCCGCAGGGAAAGTAGCAGTCCTCCTGGGATTGATATACTGTTTCGCAGTGGTCAGGTTCAACAGAAGGGAGAGTTGAAGATCGTCAGCAGAAACCCGGCCATTCAGGCCGCCGAATCGGGATCTGGGCTCACCTTGCCAAACAGGCCTGTGGATGGTATCAGTTCGCAGGGAAACACTATGGAATACCCGATTCGCAAAGCCCCGCCGGAGTGTAAAAAGTTATGACACGCAACAAATTCATATACCTGAATAATGCAGCCACGAGCTGGCCAAAACCCGAACAGGTAATTGAGAAAGCGTTGTGGGCCTTGCGGGAGCTCTCCTCCACACCCGGAAGGGCGGGGTATTCCGCCCTTCAAGGCGAACGGGAGATATTCGAGACAAGGGAGGAGGTGGCGCGGCTTATCGGCGCAGAGGACAGTTCGCGGATAATATTTACCTCCAACGCCACACAAGCACTGAACCTTGCCATCACGGGTTTTCTCAGGGAGGCATGTCACGTAATTACGACCTCCATGGACCACAATTCTATTGTAAGGCCTCTCGCCAGGGCTGAAGATGAGATTGGTGTGGAGGTGACGCGCGTTCAGGCCGACGAAAAGGGCATGGTCGGGGTGGACGCGGTAACAGAAGCGATCACTCCCCGAACCAGACTGATCGTTCTGACCCATGCATCCAATGTCGTTGGGTCCATACAGCCCGTGGAGGAAATATGCGGTGCACTGGGAACCAGCGATGGGGTTCGGCCTGCTGTGCTGGTTGATGCTGCTCAAACAATTGGTGTTCTTCCTCTGAATGTGGCCGAAAAGGGGATCGATCTGCTTGCCGTACCGGGTCATAAATCCCTGTATGGACTTCAGGGAACAGGTTTTCTGTACATTGCACCGGGAGTGGATCTCGTACCCCTTATCGAAGGAGGTACAGGAGGGCAGTCAACCCTTGTCAGGCAGCCGGAGGTACTTCCGGAAAAGTTCGAGGCCGGCACTCCGAACACGCCGGGAATCGCGGCGTTGGGAGAGGCTATACGTTTCATACATTCACGGGGGATCGACAACATCAGAAACCACGAACAGAAGCTTATTGGAATGCTCATTGAGGGTCTTTCGAAGATCCAGGGTGTTGTTCTGTATGGGCCCGTTTCTCCCGATGAGCGAGTAGCAGTTCTTTCCTTTAACGTAAAAGATCTTGATCCTGCCGAGGTGGAGTCGTTTCTGGAGCAGACCAGGAGCATTCAGTTACGAGTTGGCCTGCACTGTTCTCCCATGTCCCACAGGACCATGGGAACCTTCCCGGAAGGTACTGTGAGAGTGAGCCCCGGGATTTTCAGTACGGAAGAGGAGGTCCTTTCCCTCGTGGAGGGAGTACGGGAGCTCCAGAAGTTCAGGAGGAAAGATTGAACGCTGGTCCAGGATCCATTCGGGAAACCTCCTCAGACTCCTGTATGGCTGTGTTTACAACTACCCACCTGACCCTGAAGGCGGAAAAGGCGCTCAAAGATACCGGAGTCGGGCACCGTACAGTGATGAAACCGCGGAAGATAAGCAGTGACTGCGGTCTCGCGATAAGGCTGGATCCCTCCGATGTGAACAGGGCGAAGGATGTTTTTCTCAGCTCTGCCTGCCTGCCGGCCAGGATCTTTCACCTGGTTGATACTGAGTGGGAGTGCATTATGGAAGTGGATTCTGAGAACCTTTCAGGAACAGTGATCCGGGAGTGGTGATTTGAGGAAGTACGAAGATCTTAAATCCATCAGAGAAAAGGAAGTTGGCTGTGTTGCCGCTGTAGGCAATTTCGATGGTGTTCACACTGGTCACCAGGCGATCTTTCGTGAAACTGTTTCAAGGGCCGAAGATATTGCTGCCGATGGCCTGGTCCTCACCTTTTCGAGGCACCCCGCTGCCACCGTAATGCCGGGTAATAAACCCGGGGTGATAATGACTGTAGCAGATCGCCTCCGGATCGCCTCCGGCCTGGGGGTGAGCGCCGCCCTGGTCCTGCCCTTTGAAAGGCAGACAGCGTCGAT
Organism: Pseudomonadota bacterium; assembly: GCA_003229755.1. Taxonomy (GTDB): domain Bacteria; phylum BMS3Abin14; class BMS3Abin14; order BMS3Abin14; family BMS3Abin14; genus SZUA-178. The sequence continues at coordinate 1,498 of QIFJ01000140.1, read as the reverse complement.
GACTCCAGAGCAGTTTGTCGATGATATCCTTGTAGATACACTGTCAGTATCCGCTGTTGTTGCCGGGCAGGGATGGCGGTTCGGAAAGGACAGGGCAGGGGATGTGGATCTTCTTTCGGCCCTTGGGCGGGAGAAAGGGTTTTCGGTTTACGGTGTTCCATCTGTTTTTTTTGAGGGACTTGTCGTCAGCAGCACCAGGATCAGAGATACCCTTTCCGGCGGTGACGTTGAGAATGCAGGAGATCTGCTGGGCAGACCCCATTTTGTCAGAGGTACTGTAATTGAAGGCCAGGGGCGGGGGCGGGGACTCGGTTACCCCACAGTGAACCTGGATTGCGGTGATGTGATATTGCCAGCCAATGGTGTATACGGGGCGGCTTTTTCCTTTGAGGGACGGTCCGGGCCTGCTGCCGTGAACGTCGGGACCAGGCCAACATTCGGAGGGGGGCCCCCTACTGTTGAGGCGCATCTTTTCGAGATCGATGAGAAACTGTACGGCAGTGAGATAACGATTTTTTTTCTCTCAAGGCTCAGGGACGAAATGACATTTGAGAATGCACATTCCCTGAAAGAGCAGATATCGGAGGACATAAAAAGCGCAGTCAAAATATTCTACCAGGTCAGTTCGGAAGGTATTTCATTTTGAGATTCATCTGTTAAATTAGTAGGTGGTCAATAAATAATAATTGGGTTCCGGTATAAGTCCCTTCGCCTTCGCAACCCCCTTTTAGCTTCGCTTCAGGGCCTTTTACCGGAACCCTGGATGGTTTAACATATATCAGGCCGGGGTTTTGGTGGATCACGAAGCGAAGCTCAAAGGGGGTTGCGAAGGCGAGTGATCACACCCAAAAACCCGGCCTGATGAATACACTATACCGATATCCCACAAACTAATTGGGAGATAAACCCATTTTGAAAAAGAACAAGGACCGCTCGAGACTATACGTTATCGGCTACCCGGTGTCCCATTCGGTTTCACCGGAAATTTTTCAAGAGGCGTTCCGCGCTGCTGAAATGGAAGTGGAATACAGGGCTCTTCCGGTCTCCCCGGGTGATCTCTCCCATGAAGTCGCCGGGCTTGTCGCGGAAGGTGCCCTCGGGTTTAATGTGACTGTGCCCCATAAGAGAGCGATAATGCCTCTTCTCGACAGTGTGGATCATGTGGCCTCTGAGGTGGGGGCAGTGAACGTTGTTGCCGTAGACGAAAAAACAGCCAGAGGATATAATACTGATATCTTCGGTTTTGAGTCCAGTTTCGATTACCTGGGAGTGCCGGACATCTCCGGCGGAAGTGCCCTTCTCCTGGGAAGTGGGGGCGCTGCCCGGGCGGTAGCGATATCCCTGGCGCGTATGGGAGCTGGCAGGATAATAATAGCCAATCGAACACCAGGCAAGGCAACCGAACTTGCCCGGACTCTGGAGGGCTTATATCCGGAAACAGAGCTTTTGGCTGTGGACATAAGATCTGAGTTATTAAAGAGTTCTGTCGGTGATCTCG
>QIFJ01000168.1 GCA_003229755.1 Pseudomonadota bacterium | reverse complement strand
CCTGTCCCAGATGGAACGCTTCGTGAAGAACCCTGACCGCTAATTCCGTATATTTACTCTCGATTACGCATGAGACCTTGATCTCGGAAGTGCTGATCATCATGATGTTGATCCCCTCTGAAGCCAGCGCGGTGAACATTGTGGATGCGACACCTGAGTGGCTCCGCATTCCTGTCCCGACGACTGAGACCTTGGAAACCCTGTCATCCGTAAGGATTTCCTGAGCTTTTATCTCGTCGCTTACAACATTAATGATCTCTATGGCCCTGGGCAGATCGGCCTTCGTTACCGTAAAGGTAAGATCAGTAAATCCATCAACGCTTATATTCTGGATGATCATGTCCACGTTGATGTTGGCCTCGGCAATAGGTCCGAAGATCTTCGCTGCAATACCTGGCTTGTCCGGAACGCGGAGGATCGATACTTTCGCCTCGTTCTTGTCGTAGGACACCCCCGATACCATAACCTTCTCCATTTCACCGTCCTCCTTTGTCACCCAGGTACCTTCGTTCTCTGTAAATGTTGAACGGACGTGGATGGGAACTTCGTAATTTTTTGCAAATTCTACCGATCGGATCTGCAGGACCTTCGCTCCCAGGCTCGCAACTTCAAGCATCTCATCGTAGGAGATCCGTCCTATCTTCCGTGCTTTGGTGACAACGCCTGGATCGGCCGTGAAGATACCCTCCACGTCCGTATAGACCTCACACACGTCAGCCCCCAGAGCCGCCGCAAGGGCCACAGCAGAAGTATCTGACCCGCCTCTACCCAGTGTGGTAATATCGCCGCGTTCATTGATCCCCTGGAAACCGGCCACAACAACAATTCTGCCGGCCTTCAAGTGGTTCATGATCTTCTCACTTTCGATCTTCATTATGCGTGCCTTTTCGTGGGCCGAATCAGTGTGTATGGCTATCTGCGATCCCGTGAGGGAAACGGCATCTGTCCCCATGGTTTTCAGGGCCATTGCAAGAAGTCCTATCGTGACCTGCTCGCCAGTTGAAACAACCACATCGTACTCCCTGGGGTCGGGTATTTCGTTGATGGACGTGCAGAAGTCCACCAGTTTATTCGTCTCTCCCGCCATTGCCGATACCACTACAACGACATCGTTCCCGGCATCTTTTGTACTCTTTGCCCTTGCCGCTACCTTCCTTATCTTGTCGATATCCCCGACGGAAGTCCCTCCATATTTCTGTACAATAAGTGACATCTTTATCTCTTCATCCTTTCATAAGATCCCAGTTGATAAACCGGCCCATCAGCTCATGACCGTTCTCTATCTTCAACCCCGTGCCAAGTGCGCTCTTTTCGGAATATCCAAGTCCCGAACCCGTGCCGGAATATCTTGAATCCATGGCGGCAAAAGGAACCGGATCGCCAGAATGGGTCTTCGTCGCCAGCGGTGTAGCGTGGTCCGGTAGAACCATGATCCGGCATGGCCCCGCACTTTCCAGCCCCTCAAGGACTGGACCCACGACTTTGGCATCGAAATCCTCTATAGCCCTGATCTTGTCGGTCAGTGAGCCTCCGTGGGAGGCTTCATCGGGGGCCTCCACGTGCACATATACGAGATCAACATCACCGATAGCATCCAGCGCATACTGCGCCTTACCCTCGTAGTTGGTATCCAGATACCCGGTAGCTCCGGGAACATTGATGACCTTAAACCCCAGGGAAACGCCTATGCCCCGCAACAGGTCCACAGCTGTGATCATCGCGCCCTTAAGACCGTACCTGTCAAAAAAAGTGGAAAGCGCCGGGCGTCTGCCCTGCCCCCACAACCAGACAGAATTTACAGGACTTTTGCCTCCTTTAAGCCTTTCCCTGTTTACCGGGTGGTCGGAAAGTATCCCCATCGATCTTGAGATGATATCGAGAACCTTGTTAGCGGCAGGTCCTTTCGGCCATCCGTCTCCCACAGGGCGGTCTGTAAGATCATGGGGCGGCTCCACTGCCAGTTTATCAATCCCATCTCTCCATACCAGGAGGTGTCGGTATGAGACTCCGAGATGAAGCTCAACGCCCTCCTCAACCAGTCCGGAGGCAAGGGAATCTACTACCTTCTGGGCCTCCTCGACGGTGGGATGCCCACCGGCAAAATCCACCATAAGCCAGCCGGGATCAAGTTCTCCCGGCGGAAGGTCGGTGACGACTCCGTTCGGGCCCGCTACCCCCAGGGTCACCAGGTTGCAGCGGAAAGCCACGTCATCGGGACCCATCTCCACACCCATCCCGGCGGCTTCCAGTGGAGACCGCCCCGTGTAGATGGAGGCTGGATCGTATCCAAGCACGGAAAGGTTCGCTATATCGCTCCCCTTGACCATCCCTTCCGGTATCGTCCTGGCAAGACCGATCACGCCGCGTGAGGTGATACTGTCCATATTGGGCGTTTTCGCCTCCTCCAGCGGGGTCCTTCCGCCAAGTTCCGAAAGAGGCCTGTCCGACATCCCGTCACCGAGAAGGATAATGTATTTGTATTTCCCGCTCAAACCACAACTCCTGATGAGATCATGCGCATGAGAAAACTATCGTTAAGCACCGCATCAAGGGCGTCGATCTCCTCAATAGCCGTCATTATGCTGGAGTAGGCAGCCTCATGTGTAAGCATGAAAAGGGGCACTCCCTCACCCTCCACGTCCTCCCTGCCCCTCTGTATCACTGAACTGATGCTTATACCGTGTAACCCGAGTATGCCGGATATCGACGAAAGGACTCCCGGCCGGTCGTGGGCGTTGATGCGCATGTAGAATTCACCAACAGTATCGCCAGCGAAGGTGAGAGTCGAATCGCTTTGATTTCCCAGCCGATAGCCCGCCACAGGTACGCGTCCCACTGCTCCTGAGAGAATGTCCCGACCGCAGGAAACGATGTCCGCGACAACAGCGCTCCCCGTAGGCAGGCTTCCCGCGCCCCGGCCGTAATAAAGGGACGGCCCAAGGTTGTCGTCCTGTATATATACGGCATTAAAAACCCCGTCCACCGCGGAGAGCGGGTGACCGTAGGGGACAAGGGTGGGATGAACCCAGGCCTCCACCCTGTCATCAACGCGATCCGCTGAAGCCAGAAGCTTCACACAGTAGCCGAACTCCTCGGCCATTTCCAGGTCCATAGGAGTAATTCTCGATATCCCCAGATGGGGGAGATCATTGGGGGAAACCGGCACGTTAAAGCAGAGGTTTACCATGATGGCCAGTTTCTGGGCGGCATCCACACCCTCCACATCCATGGATGGATCCGCCTCGGCATAGCCCTTATTCTTTGCCTCCTCCAGGATCTCATAAAACTGTTTTCGTTCACGGTGCATCCGGGTGAGTATGTAGTTACATGTACCGTTTATTATTCCGGTTACGGACCGGATCCTGTTGGCGACAAGACCAACCTTGATGGTGCGCACAAGAGGGATCCCCCCGGCTACACTGCCCTCGAAGCCGAGCGTAACGCCTTTCTCCTCAGCCTCGCCAACAATTTCTGACCAGTGGGTTGCCAGCAGGGCCTTGTTGGCCGTGACGACGTGCTTGCCTTGACCAAATGCTTCCAGTATCAGGGACCGGGCAGGTTCAATACCCCCTATGAGTTCAACGACGATCTCTACTTCCGGATCCCGAACCACTTCCTCTGCGCTTGTTGTGAGAATACTCTTGTCGAGCCCGGCGGACTGAAGACGCTGCTCGTCCAGATCCGCCGCGCGAACGATCTCTATTGGCGCGCCCAGGCGGTCTTCCAGGATATCCCCGTTTCCCCTGAGGATCTGGAGGGTTCCGCTCCCCAGGGTGCCAAGACCTATGATCCCGATCTTAACGGACCTCACTAACTATCCTTTCTCACAGCATCAGCGACCAGGTCGCCCATGGCCGCACAGGAGACAAGTTTGCATCCCTCGCTCATAATGTCACCTGTGCGATAACCGTTACCCAGTACCTCTTCCACGGCCTTACGTACAGACTCTGCGGCTTCATCCATCTCAAAGGAGATCTCAAACATCATCGCCATGGACAGGATCATGGCCAACGGATTTGCCTTACCTTCGCCGGCAATATCCGGGGCGCTTCCGTGAACAGGCTCGTAAAGGGCAGAGCCGCCACCAAGGCTCCCTGAAGGCAGCATTCCAATGGAACCGGTGAGCATCGCCGCCTCATCGGACAGAATGTCCCCGAAGAGATTACCGGTGACAATTACATCGAACTGACCGGGATTCCTGATCAGCTGCATGCTGGCGTTGTCTACGAACTGATGATCAAGCTCAATATCGGGATAGCCAGCGGCGACTTCTATCACTACCTCTCTCCAGAGTCCGCTCACTTCCAGTACGTTGGCCTTGTCTACCGATGTGACTTTTTTCCGCCTCCTCGCGGCAGCGTCAAAGGCCACCCTGGCCACCCTTGCTATTTCCTCTTCGTTATACCGCATGGTGTTAACAGCTTCCCTCCCTGAACTTGTGTTCTGCCTTCCCCTCGGCTCCCCGAAATAAATACCAGAGACCAGTTCACGGACAACCAGCAGATCGATGCCGGACACAACCTCCGGACGGAGAGTGGATGTGTGCGCGAGGGACTCGTGAACACTGACAGGTCTCAGGTTGGCGTAAAGGTCCAGGATCTGCCGAAGGGCCAAAAGCCCTTTTTCCGGCCTCTTGTCGGTGGGCAGATCATCCCACTGAGGACCGCCTACGGCTCCGAGAAGCACCGCGTCTGCGTTTTTTGCCGCCTGAACGGTCTCATCAGAGACAGGGACTCCCTGGGCTTCGATGGCGGCCCCGCCCACCAGTGCCGATGAGAGATCAAACCCGGCATTGAAGCGCTCACCGCAAATCTCCAGGACCTTGACAGCTTCTGCTGTTACCTCGGGTCCGATCCCGTCGCCTTCCAGAACGAGAATGTCGTAATTTTTCTCCCTCATTTACCCATCTCCCTGAGGACGAAAGGTATCAGGCCGCCGGCCTCTATAAGCTCGACCATGAATGGCGGAAATGGCTCAGCCCTGTATTCTTCCCCCCTGGTGATATTCCGGATTACTCCGGTAGCCGTATTTACTTCCAGTTCGTCGCCGGACACCGTTTGGGCGGATGCCTGTGCCGATTCGAAGATAGGAAGGCCCATATTGAAGGAATTCCGGTAGAAGATCCGCGCAAAAGAAGGGGCTATAACACAGGACACTCCCGCCGCCTTTATGGCAATGGGTGCATGCTCCCTGGAGGAGCCGCAGCCGAAGTTTTTACCCCCAACGATCATGTCACCCGCAGAAACCCTGGACGAAAATTCAGGGTCCGCGTCTTCCATGCAGTGCGCCGCCAGCACCTCCGGATCGGAAGTATTCAGGTACCTCGCCGGGATAATGGCATCGGTGTCGACATCGTTCCCAAATTTCCATGCGCGGCCCCTGAAAACAGTTTCGCTCATTTAATCTCCTTTTTATCCTGTAATAATCTTTGGGTAATCATTTTCGGTTCATCTCCAAATCAGTTGGTGAAATTTCTGAAAAACAGGCCAGGTTTTGGTGTAACCACCAACTAATTTGGAGGTGACCCCTATCAACTAAGTTTAAATAAGATCATGCGGTGAACTTATAGTACCCGCCACCGCGCTGGCCGCCGCGACTGCCGGACCCGAGAGGTAGACCTCGCTGCCGGGATGTCCCATCCTCCCCACGAAGTTCCTGTTGGTGGTGGCTACAGCTTTTTCACCTTCGGCCAGGACTCCCATGTGTCCCCCGAGACAGGGACCACAGGTGGGCGGACTGATAACGGCACCCGCTTCCAGGAAAATGGCAAAGAAACCCGCGTCCATGGCCTGCCGGTAGATCGTCGGGGTCGCGGGGATGACTATCATCCTGACGCCGTCAGCTACCTTCTTTCCCTTTATCAAAGAGGCGGCTATCTCCAGATCCTCGAAGCGGCCATTGGTGCATGACCCGATTACGACCTGGTCGATTGATATATCCTTTGCCTCACCTACCGGTTTTGAGTTCTCTGGAAGGTGCGGAAAGGCCACCTGGAGCTCGATCTGGCTGGCGTCGATATTGATGACTTCATCGTAAACGGCATCGGCATCTGAGGAAAAAACAGTGTACTCCCTTTCTGATCTTCCCTTTACGTACTCTTCGGTGATGGCGTCCGGAGCGATTATCCCGTTCTTCGCACCTGCCTCAATGGCCATGTTGCACATGGCAAGCCTGTCCGACATGCCCAGGGCTCCTATCGCGCTCCCGGTAAGCTCCATTGAGCGGTAAAGAGCACCGTCCACTCCTATTTGCCCGATGATATAGAGGATCAGGTCCTTACCTCCCACCCAGGGTCTCAGCTCACCATCCAGGACAAACTTCATGCTTGTCGGAACCCTGAACCAGCTTCTGCCGCTGATCATTGCTCCGGCCAGGTCCGTACTGCCCACACCGGTGGAAAAGGCGCCAAGGCCGCCGTAGGTACAGGTATGGCTGTCAGCTCCAAGGACCAGGTCTCCCGGAAGGACTATTCCCTGCTCCGGCAGCAGGGCGTGCTCGACACCCATCTCGCCAAGCTCGAAATAGTGGGAAATGTCGTAGTCATGGGCAAATTCCCTGAGCACCTTGCACTGCTCGGCCGAAGCAATATCCTTGTTCGGCGTGAAGTGATCCGGAACAAGGGCGATCTTATCTTTGTCGAATACCTCATCGATACCGTTGTCCCTGAGTATCTTAATGGCAATGGGAGCAGTGATATCGTTGCCAAGGGCCAGGTCGATCCTGGCCATGATTATCTCACCGGGATGAACGGTATCCCTGTCTGAATGCGCCGCCAGTATCTTTTCGGTTATGGTCATTGGCATTGTGTTACCTCACAATGAGCCCAAAGCCCAACGCCCAAAGCCCAATGTAATTTGAGCCCAATGACCAACGCCCAATGTGTGCAGGCTGTATTCCTTGATTTTTCACGTTGGTCATTGGTCCTTGGTCCTTGGTCGTTCTCAGTCTCATCAATATTCACCAACACGTTGGTCATTGGCCGTTGGTCGTTGGTCGCTATTTATAATGTGGGTCTCTCCACTTCCCTGTCCCGCGTACCCTTCCTGTATTCCAGCTTGTTGAGAGCGTTAACGAAGGCCCTTGCGGACGCGACGATAATGTCCGAGGATGCACCCTGTCCGATTATCGTGATGCCGTTTTCGCGTATTCTTACAGTCACCTCTCCGAGAGCGTCTGCGCCACCGGTAATGGCTGAAACCGTAAACCTCATGAGCTTGGCCTTGCTCCTGGCGATCTTCTTGATCGCCTTGAAGACCGCGTCCACAGGTCCGTCACCAAACTCGGCTTTTACCTTTTCCTTACCGTCTACTTCCATCTCCACCGTGGCTGAAGGAACTACGCCGGATCCACTGGTGAAGGTTACTGACACAAGACGAAAGCGATCGGGAAGTCTGAATATCTCGTCGGCTATGATCGCCTCGATATCCTCGTCGTAGATAGTCTTTTTCTTGTCCGCCAGGCGCTTGAACGCAAGGAAGGCCTTCTCCAGCTCCTCCTTCGTCAGCTCGATCCCCAGGTCCTTTAACCTGTCAGAAAAAGCGTGGCGTCCCGAGTGCTTTCCCAACACCAGTGTGCTCTCCTTGATGCCCACTGACTCGGGTGTCATGATCTCGTAAGTGGTCTTTTCCTTGAGCATCCCGTCCTGGTGGATCCCGGCTTCGTGGGCGAAGGCGTTCGCACCCACGACAGCCTTATTCTGCTGTACCAGGATGCCCGTGATAGTGGATACGAGGCGGCTGCTCCGGAAGATCTCTTCCGTCTTTATATCCGTGTGGACCTTCATGTGATCGTGGCGGGTCCGGATGGCCATTACGATCTCCTCTAAAGAGGCGTTTCCGGCCCTCTCGCCTATGCCGTTGATAGTGCACTCGACCTGCCTGACTCCATTGGAGACAGCCGCCAGTGAATTGGCTACGGAAAGGCCCAGATCGTTGTGGCAGTGTACGGAAAGTACCGCCTTGCCGATGTTGCCTACCTTCTCCCTGAGGGTAGCGATCAAGCGGCCGAATTCATCGGGTATGGCGTAACCAACCGTATCGGGAATATTTATAGTCGCTGCGCCGGCATCTATAACCGCCTCGATCACATCGCACAGGTAGGACACATCGCTTCTTGCCGCATCCTCCGCTGAAAACTCCACGTTATCTGTATAACCCGCCGCGTGGGCAACGGCATTCACCGCCGCCTTGAGGATCTCATCACGGGTTTTCTGGAACTTGTAATTGATGTGAATATCCGAAGTAGCTATGAAAGTATGGATCCTGGGTTTCTTTGCATCCTTTAGTGCCTCCCAGGCGCGGTCGATATCTTTTTTGCTTGCCCTGCACAAACCTGCCACCTGAGGCTTTTTAACGGCCGCGGCAACTGCCCTGACCGCCTCGAAATCGCCCTCCGAGGCTATGGGGAATCCGGCCTCGATAACATCAACGTTGAGTTTCTCCAGCTGCTTTGCCACCTGAACCTTTTCTTCCAGGTTCATGGAAGCGCCTGGAGATTGTTCACCATCTCTTAAGGTGGTATCGAAAATAATTATTTTTTCAGACATTATCCCTTTCCTCCTTCCGGTCCCGGATCGTTTCCCGGAATCCATTGAAACAAAACATCATGATATCGACCGGAAAGTTCACTATTTTGAGCCAATTAGCGTCTCCATATCCTCACGAGCTCGAAGACGGTGGCAAAAGCCTGGATCTCTCCGGTTCCGCAGTACACTAAGGTCACTCTCGCTTAGATCCATTGTGCGCCACCACCTCCTCTCCATTGTCTTCCAGTATGTCCTCGTCATCCAGCATAAAGCTCTCCATCTCCTCTACATCTACTACACCCAGTTTCCTGAGTATCCAGCCGCCCAGCAGCGGTCCCAGTATGGCGTAGGTCATGAAGAAGGAGAAAATAAAGAGCGCCGGATAGCTGGCTACGAGGACGAGTATCAGAACAAGGCCGGCCAGAACGTGAAACGCTCTCTTGTTAGGCAGGACCACCTGCTTGGGACTTGGATACGGTACCGTGCTTATCATCAGGAACGACAGGATATAGATACCCGGTATCATGGCAAATCTCATCATGTCGCTTTTCACGCCCCCGCTCAGCATCAGTATCAAACCTGACGCAATGATTGACGCGGCCGCCGGTATTGGCAAACCGGTAAAGTGCTCTTCACCAACTTTCTGAGCCTGTACGTTAAAACGGGCCAGCCTCAAAGCACCACATGCCAGGTACAGGAATGCCCCCAGCCATCCGAAACGGCCCAGGGGTTTTAGCACTGCAGTGTACATAAGCAGGGCCGGAGCCGCCCCGAAGGAAAAGAGGTCGGACAGGCTGTCGTACTGGGTCCCGAAAAGAGAGGCAGTCCTGGTGAGCCTGGCAATACGGCCGTCCAGCGTATCGAAGAGGACCGCTACGAGGATCGCTGCAGCAGCCTTCCCGAACTCGCCGTTCAGTGACGCTACGACTGAATAGAAGCCCGAAAACAGGGCCAGGGTAGTAACGAAATTCGGGAGCAGGTAAACCGCCCTGCGACTTGTTCTGTCTTCCTGTTCCGATCCATCCATCAACTCATAACTCCGATCACCGATATGCCAGCTTTAACCCTGTCACCGACGGAAACGGTCGGTTCCGCTTCGGGAGGAAGGTAGACGTCCACCCGTGAGCCGAAACAGATAAGCCCGAATCGCTGCCCTGCCTTCACATGATCGCCCGGCGCCAGACGGCAGATAATCCTCCGGGCCACGAGCCCGGCCACCTGTACCATAAGGCTGCGGCGACCCTTTTCGTCTTCCAGCACGATCTCGGTTCTCTCATTTTCAAGTCCCGCCTCTTCCAGGTGGGCCATTTTGAACCCTCCCGGTATGTGGTTAACTTCAACTACCCGGGCGGCGGCGGGGATCCGGTTGATGTGAACGTTGAATATACTCATGAACACGCTTACCCTGAGGGAGCTGCCTCCCAGGTGCTTTTTTTCCTCTTTTCTGTCAACAGCCACGACCCTGCCGTCTGCCGGAGACACGATATCACTATTCCCGGCATTCACCGTCCGGACCGGATCCCTGAAGAAAAGAGCGATCCCCACTGCCGATGCTGCCAGCAACAGCGAGAGCCCCTTGATACCGGCTACCAGAAGGCCGATTGAGAATGCCGCCGGGATCAGAGTCGGTATCAGCCCTTCACTGGCGATCAGTGGTACTCGAATCAATCATCCTCCCTGACAGCCGATTCTTCCTTGAGCCAGGGCATCAGGGCCCTTAACTTTCGCCCTACCTCTTCGATGGGATGCTCTTCGGCCGTCTTTCTCAGTGCATTGAACACGGGACGTCCAGCCTGGTTCTCCAGGATCCACTCCCTGGCGAACTCGCCGGACTGAACTTCGTCGAGGATATCCCTCATTTCATCTATCGTTTCCTCATCGATTATTCTGTCGCCCCTGGTCAGATCTCCATATTCGGCAGTATTGCTGATGGAGTACCTCATTGTGGAGATGCCGCCCTGGTACATCAGATCAACGATGAGCTTCAGCTCGTGAAGACACTCGAAATAGGCCATTTCGGGAGAATATCCCGCCTCAACCAGGACCTCGTAACCAGCGAGCACCAGCCTTGTTACTCCTCCGCACAGAACGACCTGCTCACCAAAGAGGTCGGTCTCAGTCTCTTCGCGAAAGGAGGTCTCCAGTATCCCCACGCGACCTGCCCCGATACCGGCTGCGTATTCCAGGGCCGTTTGCCTGGCTTTTCCGGAAACATCCTGATGCACCGCAATAAGGGACGGCACTCCCCTGCCCTGTTCGAACTCCCTTCTCACCAGGTGACCCGGCCCTTTGGGGGCGATCATGATGACATCCATTTTATCCGGAGGAACGATCTGCCCGTAATGGATGGAAAAGCCATGTGATACCGCCAGAGTCGCCCCATCCTTGATGTTGGGAAGTATAGCGCCTTCGAATACCGATTTATGCAGCTCATCAGGGACAAGGAGCATCACAAGATCCGCCCAGGAAGAGGCCTCTTCAATAGACATAACCTCGACCCCGGCCTTTGATGCGGCCTTCCTGCCCGGGTCATCGGCCAGAAGCCCGACGCGGACGTCAATACCGCTGTCTTTGAGGTTCAGCGCCTGCGCATGGCCCTGACTTCCATAACCGATAACCGCGACCTTTTTCCCAGAAAGGGGTTTTCCTTTTACATCCTTGTCAGTCAGCACATTCATTCCTTCATTCTCCTTTCCATAAATACCTTTATCAGGCGGGTATTAAGCCGATCGGATCACATTTCCCTGGAGATGGCTATCTTTCCCGACCTGACGATCTCCTTGACACCAAAGGGCCTTATAAGCTTGAGGAACGCGTCTATCTTCCCCCCGTCTCCGGTGATCTCGAAGGTATAGGTATTGGGTGAAATATCAACTATCTTGCCTCGGAAGATCTCATTTATTCTCAATATTTCCGCCTTATTCTTTTCGGTAGCCGAGATCTTGGCGAGGAGCATCTCCCTGTCCACGAATGACGTATCGGTCAGGTCCGCTACCTTGATAACATCCACGAGCTTGCGGAGCTGCTTTGTAACCTGTTCGATTATCCTGTCGTCTCCCCGTGTAACAATGGTCATGCGGGACACCTCGGGATCCACGGTCTCACCCACACAAAGGCTCTCGATATTGAATCCTCTTCCGGAAAAAAGCCCCGCAACCCTGGAAAGAACACCGAACTTGTTTTCAACTGTAACCGAAATGGTGTGTCTCATGGTTCGCTCCGTTTAGAGAGTTTCTAGTTTCTGGTTTCTAGTTTCTAGTGAGCTAACAACTTACAACCAACACCATAATCTTACTCTTCCTCTCCCCGGCCGGCCCTTGGCCGGTGTCCCGGGTCCCAGGACCCATGTCCCAGAAATAGTCATCGCGAGGAATACAATGACGAAGCGATCCTATCAGATTGCTTCATCACGCCTGCGGCGTGACTCGCAATGACTGCCCCTCAACCTCGACTTCGATTTAGTACTTCGACTGCCACTCCGCCCTACGCACTTCGCACTCACCC
>QIFJ01000102.1 GCA_003229755.1 Pseudomonadota bacterium | reverse complement strand
GTGGGCGCCCGGACCAACGGCTTGCGCAGCAAGACTTTGATCCGTGAGGAGAGTGAAAACGACGCTTTTCACTCTCCGCGGAGCAAAAAGCCGCTCATGGACTTTTTGCGACAAATAACAACTATTTGTGAGGAAAGCGAAAATGACACTTTTCGCTTTCCGAGGAGTAAAAAGCCATGGATGGACTTTTTACGACCCTATCAACATTGGACCAGTACGTGTGTCTCGTGTGCGGCTACAATATGGTTGGATTTTTCCCCACCAGATGCCCCTTCTGCGGCGCAGAAAGAATCAACTTCATCACCAGCGAGGAGTGTTCTGAGAAGTTTGAAGTAAAAGAAATCCCCGTTAGTACAAATGTCACACGCCTTAACTCCTCTCCTTCCCTTGGGATCGAACACGCCGCATATCGAATCGAGGCAGGGGACTGCGTTTTCATGGTAGACTGCCCCTCATCCTTCGACACCGGCCTGAAAAATATCGACATCATAACTTTTACTCACCATCACTTTCTGGGCGCCTCAAACCTTTACAGAGATCACTTTGACGCCTATGTCCGGCTCCACAAGAAAGACTCGGAGAACCCGCTTTGCCTGGGGTTTACTTTCGACAATCTTTTCCAGGGATCCTTTGCCGAATCAGACCTTGAAGCCTTTCATATCAACGGTCACACTCCCGGTTTTACCGCATATATCTTTCAGGACCACCTTTTCATCTGCGATTATGTCTTCTACAAAATCAAACCTGTGAGCCTCAACCCCTACGGTTCCGCAGTCTCGACTCGCCAGGGCGCAAAGGATCTCATAGGGATTCTTGAGGAAAAAGACCTCTCAATCGTGTGTGGCTATAACTATGTCTGCGATTACGGGGAGTGGATAGTAAAGTTCAAGGATCTGGTTCAGTAATTTGAAAATGGAGTTAGAACATTAGACATCAGGAACGAGATCCATCCCTTCATCCGCCTCGAGGATCAGAAGTTCCAGCTCCTGAGGATCTTCGGGATCATACTCCGCGGATCCAAAACTGACAGACAACTCGTACGGTGCCTCAGTGGCTTCATTGTCTTCAAGCACCATCTTTTTCAGTCGTTCTCTAATTGCCTTAAGCTCACCCAGGGAGCTGTCCATTGCAAGAACGACGAACTGGTCCCTTTTCAATCTGGCTATTACATCGAACTCCCTGAATGTGCTCCGAAGGATCCCGGCCATCCGGACCAGGAGTGCGTCACCGGCTTCCTGCCCATGGATTTCCACCAACTGCTTGAAGTCGTCGATGCCAATGAACAGCAGCATGGCCTTTTGCATATTGCGGTCAGCATATTTTATCTGCTGCCTGGCCATTGTCATAAAACCAAGGCGATTGTAAAGACCTGTAAATTCGTCCTTGATAGTCAGGTTCTCAAGCTGCTGAACATGTTCCTGCTTGAGTCTGTAACCGTAAAAAACGATACCGATGATCCCGAGCCCAAGGAGCCATGTGATACCGAGTGAGATCTTTACCAGCCCCAGGTCCGAAATACTGGCGGATATAATGTCATCAGCGGGAAAGGAGATACTTATGCCCCCTCTAACGTCTCCTGACTTGTATTTCTGCTCCGCGTGACATCGCAGACATTCCTCTTCAACCATCAGAACAGACATGTAGCGAAAGATATTTCTTCCCTGATCATCGGTCAGATATTCCCAGTATTCCTTCTGGCCCCCCTCAAATATTTTCAGGGCTTTCTCCTCCCATGGATCAGGCACATTCCTGGATCTCAATGGCTTGAGACTGGTGATATGTGTTCTTATCTGGTCTCTCTTCTCGCCTATCTGGGAGATCTGTCTTGTCATGTAGGCTGGATTGATGAGGGTCAGCCTCCTGCCGTCCGTAGTCACCAGGTCGCGGTCTGGTATATCCAGGTATGGGTTCGGTTCTGTTTCTTCATTGACCTCAACGTAAACCCCGCCATGCCTGGCATTCCAGGTCCGCGTATCCACAACCTGCTGGAAAAATCCCCTGGCCTGGCTGAGGGCGATATCTCTCATTTGCTCCTTTTCACTCTTCTTAACCAGACCGAAAGGCATTGCAACAATAACAGTCCATACGAGGCAGGCTATGAGAGCTATTTGGTTCTCTTTGGACATTTAAACACCCTTATGTGGTAATGAAATAGCGCGCTGGGCGTAGAGTGAAGAGTGTTATTTATTATGGCCTTGGTTCTCCGGTTCCCCAATTCAAGAACATCCCGACTTTTTGGGATTCAGACTTAGCTATATTAATCTGAAACAGAAATTGGTCAAGCTAAATGGCCACGCTTTGCGTGGCAGTTTCTAATTTCTGGTTTCTAGTTTCCAGTAATCCCAGATCACAGGTGTAGTTATCCAAAAAAACAAGATCGTGATACGTAATACGTGAGGAGTATTAGATTTATTTCCAGTACCCTGATTACAAATCACCAATCACTCATTACACGTCACTCGTTACGCATCACGAAACTCTTGAAGCCTGAAACCAGGTCAATCCAGAACAGCTATTACCACTTCAAGCAGTGGCTCTTCGAAAAGTACAAGCCTTATGAGCGTTAGCGATGAATCCGGAAACTCGCTGTTGAAAGTTAAAAGTTGAAAATCGAACAGTTGAACGCTGAACCCCCTTAGGCTCTGCTCAAGGCCGTGAGCCAGTCGAACGATGGATCATGGGATGCCTCGCTGATACGTGGTCGATCTTGGATCTTGTGGTAGCGTTGAACTTTTAACTTTTAACTTTCAACAAGAACGGAAGACTACAACACCACCCTCGCAGTCACCCTTCCTTTCTCATCGAACCACACATTCAGCTCTCCAGGGACCGAGAGGCACACTTTCTTGCTCTCCTTGAGGGCAAATTCTTTTGCGTATTCCTCTGCCTGTTCTTTGCTCTTGATATGATCCGGCAGGGGTTTTGGAACCCAGAAAGCTGGAAATGCACGTACTGATAAATGCATCGGTAACGACTTGTTCACAGGATCCATGATTACCTCAAGCATTTGAAAGTTGGATTCATCACCCGATTAGTTGGTGGAATATCGGCATATGTACTCTGAGGGCCGGGATTTTGGTGAATCACGAAGCGAAGCTCAAGGGGGTTGCGCAGCCGAGTGATTATACCCAAAAGCCCGGCCCTTATATACATGTATCCATGCAGGGTTCCGGCAATAGTACCGGTACAAAACCCTGAAGCGAAGCGAGAAAGCCGTTGCGAAGGCAAAGGGTTTACTGCCGAAACCCATACATTATGTATTGACCATCAACCAATTGCGAGATAATCAGAAACTTGGATCCCAGGGCATTATGAATTAATATGCAAGGTTACCCTATGGAGACCCTTGGATCAAACATTGCCTAACAGGAGTCCTTTAAGATGGCCACAACACATAACAGCACACAAAATAGCAATATCCTGGAAATAATAAAGAATCGGTACAGCTGCAGAAAATACCTTGCCAATCCAGTTTCCCAGGAGCACCAGGGCCTTCTCGCTCAGGCTGTCAGGTGGGCTCCTTCAGCTTGCAACCGCCAGCCCTACAGTTTCCACTTTATAACTGACGGTAATAAAATTCAGGCCATTGCCAGGGCCGTCCCCACAGGTCCGGAGTCCATTAACGCGTGGATCTCCACTGCGCCCCTTGTAGTGGCGGCTGTCGGACGACCGGAACTATTCTGGCATAAGCTCACACAGGTAATCGACAAGGACTATCACAGGACCGACTCCGCTATTGCAATGGACCACTTATCCCTGGTGGCCACGGAACTTGGCCTTGGTACGTGTTGGGTAGGGTGGTTCCACAGGAGGAAAGTGGGCCAGATCCTGGATATTACCCGCGGGGACGAGGTAATAATCCTTATGACCGTGGGATACCCGGATAAGGAAGCGCCTCGAAAAAAAACGCGCAAGGGATTGGATGAGTTGATTGTAAATAAATAGGGAGGCCACGCTTATGCGTGGAGTCTTCCTGGCCTATGGCCTGAGTCCAACGACCAAGGACCAACGTCCAATGTCCAACGTGAACACAAACTAGCAACTTCTAATATCTAATTTCAGATCATCTCCTGATTAGTTGGTGGAATTTCGGTGTGTTGTATTTTTAAGGCCGGGTTTTTGGGTGTAATCACTCGCCTTCGCAACCCCCTTGAGCTTCGCTTCGTGATTCACCAAAATCCCGGCTTGAAATAATTGAACTATCCAGGTTCCGTTAAAAGGCCCTGAAGCGAAGCGAGAAAGACGTTGCGGAGCCGAAGGGTTTATTGCCGGAACCCGTTAATTATATGTTAACCACAGCAAAACCATCTGTCAGTTTTCTTTAAGTGCTAATTTTAATATTTACATCAATAGTGAAAAAGGTGTATTATTTTCGGTTGCGGGTGCAGAATCTCCATTCGATACTCGGTCAACAGGGGAATTATGACCAACAAGTTAATAGAAGCGGAGAAAATCTTCAGGGAACTCGACGCCAAATGGCTGGCCCTGATGGAGCACTCTCCCAACAGGATCACCTTTCTGAGCCTTGAAGGCGATATCCTGTTTTCGAATACCTATGCGCGTGAAGATTCATCGGAAAGTTCGGCCGGGAAATCCTTCCTGGAAATAGTTCCCGCTGATCAACGTGGTACGATTCAGAAGGCAATGGACAACGTTTTAATGACAGGTGGATCAGCCACAAGATTCCAGTGCACAGAAACCTGTATTGACGGGGAGATTACCTGGTGGTCAAACGAGATCAGCGGGATTATTGATAACGGAGAGATCCTGGGATATCTGATCATCGGTACTGACGTGACAAGCCTCAGGAGATCAGAAGAAGAGCTCAGGAAAACAAACCGCGCCCTGAGCGTCCTGAGCCAGTGCAGCCAGGCAATAGTCAGAAGCAGCGGGAAACAGGGCCTTTTGAAGAGAATCTGCGATATCATTGTGGATGAGGGAAACTACTGCCTTGCATGGATTGGTTTTGCCGAAACGGACAGGAAAAAGACCATAAGGATCGCAGCCCAGTCAGGGGCAGAGGGCGGATATCAGGAAAAGATAAAAGTCACCTGGGCGGATAACGATCTGGGCCGGGGCCCTGCAGGAAAAGCGATCAGAACCGGGAAACCCGCTGTAGTAAAGGATATTCAGATAGATCCGGACGCGATCCCCTGGCGCAAGGAGGTATCGGTAAAGAGTTACGGTTCGATGCTGGGCCTTCCACTGAAAAGCGATGACGGTGCCTTTGGAACATTGTGTATCTATGCCCCTGAGCCCGGGGCCTTCGACGATGAAGAGGTCAAGCTTCTTGGCAAACTGGCCGACAATCTGGCTTTCGCCATAACAGCTCTCAGAACCAGGCTCAGAAGCAAAATGGCTGAGGAGGCGCTGGAGGTTTCCGAGTGCCGTTACCGGGAAATGTTCGAGAACAACCCTCATCCCATGTGGGTCTACGATATGGAGACTCTGGCCTTCCTGGATGTGAATAATGCCGCTATCTCCCATTACGGTTTTACACGGGACGAATTCCTGTCAATGACAATCGAGGGAATTCGTCCGCCAGAGGATGTCCCCCAGCTGCCGGATGAGATCTCCAGGATCTCATCCGGCATAAACAGGCCAGGCGTCAGGAGGCATGTAAAGAAGAATGGAATTTTTATAAATGTGGAGGTCACCACCCACATGTTGACACACGGGGGCCGGCCGGCCAAGCTGGTACTGGCCAACGACATAACAGATCAACTGGGAATGGAAAAAGCGTTGGTGGAAAGCGAGGAAAAGTTCAGGATCGCATTCAGAACAAGCCCGGATGCCATCACCATTAACCGTCTTGAGGATGGCCTTTATATAGATGTTAACGACGGCTTTACATCCAATACCGGCTACATGAGAGAAGATGCCATCGGCAAGACGACAAGAGAAATAGACGTCTGGAACAGTTCGGTAGACCGCAAGAAAATTGTTGAAAAGCTGGGTAAGGATGGTGTCGTACACAACTATGAAGCCGAGTTCCTGATGAAGAACGGAAGCTCAAAAATCGGCCTGATGTCCGCGAGGATCATCTCACTGGGTGGCGAGAAATGCATCCTTACCGTTACGAGGGATATCTCAAATTTGAAGAGAGTAGAGGAAGCATTACGGGAGTCTGAGACCAAATACCGAGAGTTCTTCGAGGAATCCCAGGACGTTATATTTATCTGTACTCCCGAGGGCAAGATCCTGGACATCAACCCGGCTGGAACTGAAATGTTCGGCACCGATTCACTGGAAGAGCTTCTGAGTCTTGACATCACCAGCAAGCTGTTTGCAAATCCGGAGGACAGGGCGCTCTTCGAGACGGCAATGGAAAATGACGGCTCTGTAAAGGACTTTGAAGTATCCTTCAAAAGAAAAGACGGAAAACCTGTCATCACCATTCTTTCCGCAACCGCTGTCCGGGACAATGAGGGCACTATCGTAGCTTACCGGGGATCGTTCAGGGATGTGACGGAAAGAAGAAAGTTAAGGGACCAGCTTTTCCAGGTCCAGAAACTTGAAACAATTGGAACTCTGGCAGGCGGTATCGCCCATGATTTTAATAATATTCTGACTCCGATCTTCGGTCATATTAGTATGGCTATGAGCAAACTGCCTGAGGAAAGCGATGCACGCACAAATCTTGACCAGGTGATCAAGGCTGCTGAAAGGGCCAGGGAACTCGTAAAGCAGATACTTACATTCAGCAGGACTACCGACCAGGAAAACAGCTACATGGAGATATATCTCATAGTCAAGGAGGCCCTAAAGCTTTTACGCGCGTCTATACCTACGAATATAGAGATCCGTTCCAGTATTGACGAAAAATGCGGCACCATACTCGCGAATCCTACCCAGATTCATCAGGTAGTGATGAACCTCTGTACCAACGCCCACCAGGCCATGAAACCGGAAGGTGGCATCCTGAATGTAACTCTTGACACCTGCGAGGTTGACGAGAAACTGGCTTCCATGTTGCCTGATCTTAAACAGGGGGGTCACGTCAGGCTGATGGTTAACGATACAGGAGATGGGATGGACGACGAAACGATAGGCCGCATTTTTGAGCCGTTCTTTTCCACCAGGAAACAGAGTGATGGAACTGGCCTGGGTCTTTCCGTGGTACATGGAATTATTGGTGGGCTTGACGGAGCCATCAATGTCAAAAGTGAGCCCGGACGAGGAAGCACATTCACGGTGTACATTCCTAACGCAATAAACAAGACCCCTCATCAGACATCGGTAAAGGAAGGGTCTTTTATGGGAACCGAGCATATCCTGTTTGTGGATGATGAAGCTGAGATTTTGAAGATCGGGAAGGAATTCCTGGAAGTCCTGGGCTATTCTGTTACGGTAACGACCAACGGCCTCGAGGCCCTGGAGATCTTCAGCGGAGATCCTGACTGGTTTGATATCGTCATTACCGACCAGATGATGCCCGTTATGACGGGTCTTGATCTTGCCAGGGAACTGAAAGATATCAAGCCTGACATACCCGTTATCATCACTACAGGGTACAGTGAAGAGATAACCGATGAGAACCTCAAGAAAAACGGTATTGACGGTTACGTAATGAAGCCCTATCTTGGACATAATCTGGGTAATGCGATCAGAAATGTGGTGGATGGTAATTAACGAGTTGTTGGTTGTTAGTGAATTGGAAAATGGATATTGGAAATTGTATCCAGGCAATTGTTAGCTGGAACATGGAACGCGGAACCTGGAACCCCGGTCCAAGGCCGGCGTCCGCCCCTTCTGGACCATATCTTTATTGATAATCTATGGACTGGGAGAAGCTGTAAATGGCAGATGAAAAGATATGGATAGACAGGAGAACAGCCACTATCGACAGGAGGCAGTTTGCTGACCGGTGGTGGAGAGGTGAAAATAACCGGCGAATTGATCTCGATCGGCGTCAGGCGACTGGCGCCAGGCGCCAGCGAGCCATGGACAGGCGCCAGTTCATCGATCTCCGCTTCGGAGTGAGTGAAAAACGCAGGCGAAAACAGGACAGAAGACAAATTGGCGACGACTGGGTATTCTAACCGCCTGAAAGCGTCTTTTGAGAATGGATCTTGGATCAGCATACTTGGAACCTGAAACTCCACGCATAGGCGTGGCATACTTGGGTCCTGGGCGTGGCCTACTTCGACTTCGACTACGCACTTAGACTCAATTTAGAGGAACTGGAAACTGAAACCTCAACTGAGTAATGTTTCCAGTTCCTCTAAATTGAACCAGGCCACGCCCGTCCAGCCAAGCCAGATCGCGCACCTGTTTACATCCAGCGGAACACCCAAAGCAGGTATATCAAGCATGCCACAAAGCCTCATTCCCTGCACCAGCTGGGGAATACAGGCAATACCAAGTGCCCCCAGACCTGGATGTTGCTTTTTCAGTCCGGAAAAAAGTTTTTTGTGATCCATAGTGGCCGAAATATAGGATTTGATACCGTACTTTTCCAGCATCATGCTTCCTGTATGAACAAAACACTCCTTTTCACAGTGTCTGCAAAGATATTCGATTTCACCGGGCTCGGATCTGCAATAGTCCCTGAAATCCCTCAAACAGTGGGCCATGAGGGCCATTTTGTACTCACTTTCCCGGAAAGGACCCCTGTTCACCCTGTTTGCAACCTCTATCTCCAGCATGTTCAGGTGATATTCCTCCTCCTTTGTAGCGATTATTGAATCGAATCTGTCCGTAATTGAAAGGTCCCTCAGGTGTTCCGCGGTATCGTTAGTATATTTTGACAGGTATTCTGATAAAGACTCCGAAAGATCCTTATGATCATTATCGCTCCCGAAAAGCCTCCGGAAAAGTGATCTTCTGCTGCCACTATCTCTTAGAAGAGCGAGAAGGCTATCCTCGTCCTGATACTCTTCGAGGTACCGGTCCGCAATATTCCGGATAAGCTGGAAATATTCAACTGAACTTCCGGATGGACCTCCAAGGGTGTACGTTTTACCTCTCATAAAAAGCTGTTCTCCATAAAAAAGGCGAAGGCTCCCCCTCGCTTTAAACGTAACCCCGCACGGGCCATATGCAACCATGAATTGTCTTTCACCACAGAGCCATAAAGCAGTGCGTAGAGGGAGTGCGTAGTCGAAGGGACAGAAAAGCTTATGTAACCAGTTAAGATACTTCGACCTCGGACTTCGACAGCCCTGAATTTATGACCCTGTGGTTTATTCCAGGCTACCCGAAATGCCGCTTGAATAACTCCTCTGACTGCTTTCTACCTTCCTCAGTAAAGGCTACAGACCTGGTCTTCCCCTTCGGATCGGAGATGTAGCCTTTCTCATGCAGCCGGTCCATAGATTCCCACTGGTGGTTCTTCCACGTCCGGGTCTCCTTCTCATCTGAAAAAGAAGTCAACTTCAGGAGCGCCAGTGTCATCTCATCCACCTTGTCCATGTCGTATTTCATTTCTGAATCCTCCCTTTGGGAAACGTCTCCGGTCACTAAGATACATTGCAAAATACGGGCCGAATTTGCATAGATCATTAGAGGATTAGAAATTAGGGTTCATCTCCCAATTAGTTGGTGAGATTTCTATTCATATGGCCGGATTTCTGGTGTAATCACTCGGCTGCGCAACCCCCTTTTAGCTTCGCTTCGTGATTCACCAAAACACCGGCTTGATATAATTGAGCTATCCAGGTTCCGTTAAAAGGCCCTGAAGCAAAATTGGAGATTCGAAATTGGAGATTGGGTTTAGAGCATTAGACATTAGAACATTGGAGAATAGAGTTATTAATTGTTAGTTGATAGTTTTGTAAAACCTATAGCCTGCAGCCTATAGCCAATAGCCTGTTTTTTACGCATCACGCGTCACGATAAACACCTGGAACCTGGAACTCAACGCATAAGCGTGGCTCTCCAGCCTTCTGCCTCTTGCCTTCTGCCTCTTGCCTATTTTGCCCTCTTGGCGGATAGGAGCTTCTCAAGAGCATCACACGCATTCGCTACTCCAATCTCACTACTGACCCTCATGCCGATCTCCTCAGCTTTTGCTCTGACCCCTTCGGCAAGGAGCTTTTTCAGGAGGGGAACGGCCATTTCCGGGCTGTAGATCCTGCGGTTAATATATTCAGATATTCCCAATTTGCGCACATGATCAGCGTTGTCCGGCTGGTCGTGGCTGTATGTGACAAGAAGCATGGGTCTGCCTGCCCGCAGGCCCTCACTAATAGTACCCATGCCCGCGGAACTGACAACTGCCCTGCATCCGGGAAAGAGCGCGGAGTAGGGAGCAAACTGGCAGACAAAGACATCACCGGAAGGTGGTTTTTGGGGCACATTCTCCTTCACAGGCCCGGTCAGGAGTACAGCTCTCACTCCAATGGACCTGGCCACTTCGAGACTCACGGTGTAGAAAGCTCCGGCCTCAACAACAGCAGAAGAACCCAGTGTAAATACTACCGGTGGCGGTCCATCCTCAAGGAACTGATGGAGACCCTCCGACATCCTCCACTCATCATGAATCTGCTCAAGAAATGGGTAACCGCATACAACGGTGTTAGGGGGCCAGTCCGGTTGGGGTTCTGCCAGGATCCCGGGGAAAAGGGCCAGCACCATATAGGGAGAGTACTGCCCTTCGAAGATGGGATTCTGCCCCCTGACCATGCCCAACTCCCTGCGAAATTTGTAGACCGGTTTCATCCAGTTTTTCGTATAGAACCTCGAAAGGGCAAGGACTATCCTCCCGGCCGCAGGACCACGGCGGGCAAAGCTCGTCATCCATGGTGCTCCGGCAAATACAGGCGGATCGTAGGCGGAAAAAAGACTTATTGGGGCAATTACCGCTGAAGCCCATGGGATGTCATATTTTTCGGCAATGATGGGTCCGGCATAGGTAAGTGGGTGGGTCAGGATGAGATCCGCCTCCATGGCCACCTCCAGAAGGTCGCTGTAGGACTCACGCAGGTGCGGCAGCATATATTCACGTAACAGGAACTGGGGGCCCTTCCACTCACGCATGATCTGCCTGATCGCGTCAATGTCCTCAAGGTCAATATCCGGGCGGACAGGATGAAATTCGACACCCATACTTTCTATCGTGTGGCGGTAGAACTCGGAAGTGGCCAGAACCGGCCTGTGTCCCCTCTCCTTCAGACCCAGGGCAATGGCGAGGTAGGGGTTGATGTCCCCGAAAGAGCCGAAAGTCGTCAGGACGATGCGTTTTGACATGCTTCGATTCTAATTCATTCCCGGTTCTTTCTCCAGCAGGTTCACTTCTAATCCGAAAAATTACCTGCTTTGGGTACCTGGGAGTAGGGAGGGGGAAGGTAATTATTTCAATCTATGACTTAAAACCTTGATCATTTTGGTGATCTCAAAGCTCAGATCCAAAAGTCTATTTGTTGTGCTGTGATCGATGTATTCCAGTCTTTCTGCCAGGAGAAGTTGGGCTCTTACCTCGTTTGTTGAACCGTTGGCTATAGAAAGGAACCGAATATAATCCTTTTTAGTGAATCGACCGTGACCCTCGGCAATATTAGACATAATTGAAACGGCTGCTTTCCGAATCTGATCACGTAATCCATAATCTGATGCAAAAGGTCTGCTCTTCGTTGCCTTGTATACATCCTCTGCGAGTCTCAGTGATTTTTGCCAGACAATGAGGTCCTGAAATCCCCGAATCTTAGTATTTTTATCCATGGGGTAATATTTGCAATTGCAGTGCCAGCAACCCTCTTCCCTTTTTCCTTCTCCCTCTCCCCTGCATTACCCCCCTCTTCCCTTTTTCCTTCTCCCTCTCCCCTGCATTACCCCACCCTCTTCCCTCTTTCCTTCTCCCTCTCCCCTGCATTACCCCCCTCTTCCCTCTTTCCTTCTCCCTCTCCCCTGCATTACCCCACCCTCCTCCCTTTTTCCTCTTTCCTCTTCCCTACCAGTAATGAAACGCTTCGGAAAATCCGAAGCGTTTCATTACTGGACACCTGTTCAATATTCCTACACCTGAAAAGCACTTGTATTTCACAGCATGCTGACCGTAACCCTTTTATTAACACATACTTACATCAATTCAGGCTTTTTGGCACTACCCTTGCTTTGTGTATCTCCAAAATCCACTATTAATCCAATTTCAGAAAAGGAGAAGATCATGGGTGATCTAACAGTTGTACAGAAAAAAGAAGTCGCAAAGGGCGCCCAGGCAATGGGCTCAATAGCAGGAAGGTATGCCAAGAAGAGATCGGACCAGCTGATCTCACCTCTTTCCACACTTTCCTTCTGGGGCAAGATCCTGGCTGTCCTGGCATTTGGAGCTGCCGTCGCCAGTGCAGGCCTTATGATTTTTGACGCCTCGCACATCGCGATCAACAGCGGTCAGGTGGGTACAGTTACAAGGAATACGGTTAACGTCCGTCAGGGCCCCACCACAAATTCGGGTATCGTCACTAGAGCTCACTCCGGGGACCGGTACAATATCGTTAGTTCCAGCGGCAAGTGGACCAGGATCCGGTCAACTGATGGCAGAATGTCGGGATGGATAGCCTCCTCGTTAATTAACACTTCTACCGCCAAAACTCTTATATATCGGTATGAGATGAGAGGATACGCGCTTTACTTCATCATCGCCATGATCGTTGTCTTTTTCTCCCTGAGGATGAAAAGGGCGCCAGTCGACCCGAAGCAGCAAAGAGCCGAAACTCTCCTCATGAACAACGACAGCTAGGAAATTCACTTTGAAAGAGAAAGGAGCGCCTCCTGA
This sequence comes from Pseudomonadota bacterium, assembly GCA_003229755.1. GTDB lineage: Bacteria > BMS3Abin14 > BMS3Abin14 > BMS3Abin14 > BMS3Abin14 > SZUA-178. The sequence continues at coordinate 1,208 of QIFJ01000102.1, read as the reverse complement.
ACGGGAGGCGCTCTTACGGGTTATCATAACTTTTTCACCACAGACAGTTCAGAACATTAGAAATTAGATATTAAATCGGCTTTTTTACACTAATCACAAATTACTAGTCACCAATCACTAATTACGCATTACGCATCACACATTACGATCAGGGATTTTGGATGTTGAATGTACATACTAGAAACTAGAAACAAGCCCTCGACAAGCTCGGGCCCTGAGCCTGTCGAAGGGAAACTAGAAACTGAAGTCATACTGCCATCACGTGGTAGCAGCATGGCTTCTTTACAAATACAGGAAAAATCAGATAGACTTCCATCAATGCGTCCATTGGGGTTCCCAAAGCAATGATTTGCACCGCAAGTTGTTATTAATGTTAAATTAGAATCTTCGTGATCCTTGCTCAGATAACTTCATCCTTCATTATTTACAAGAGAGGCAAATTATGGTTCCAAAGACGGCAATTACTCTATTACTGACAGTTGCGGTGATATCTCTTGCTGCCTGTGCTCCTGGAATATATGGTTCGGTTCGTCTGATCGACCAGACCATGGCTCCCGTCGCGACCGAGAGTCCCGAGGGCACGGTAGTCAATATGATCAACACTTCAGTCAGCCTTGAAGAGGCATCATACTCGGTAACCGCTGACACTGAGGGAAATTTCGAATCGGACAAGGGCGCCATTACTAAAGGCACGTATAAGATAGAGGGCGGCCGGATAGGGTATGTTACCGAAACCGTGACAGTGGAAGTCGGCGGCGGACGTCAGAAAGTGGAATTGATACTCAAGAAGATCCCCGAGGGTAAGCGCAGGTCTATCCAGCGCTCCGACTCCGACAAAGACAAGATCATCAACCCGGGTGAAGTTAACATACAGCCGCCGATGCTTTGATAACGCAACGCCGTTATTTTCCGGTGCCGCCTCACCCGTAGTCAATATATTATGAATGGGATCCGCCAAAAGCTCCTTCACCTTCAGAGCCCCCTTAAGCTTCGCTCAGGATCTTCTACCGGAATCCTGGATGGGATAAATTATATCTAGCCGGGGTTTTAGTGAATCACGAAGCGAAGCTAAAAGGGGGTTGCGAAGCCGAGTGATTACACCCAAAAGCCCGGCCTGAAATTATACTATACCGAATTCCCAGCAACTAATTGGGAGATGAACCATAAGACTAGCTCTTTTCCGGAGATCAAGTATCTGGAACAAAGCG